>CALEOJ010000207.1 GCA_937910425.1 uncultured candidate division WPS-2 bacterium | reverse complement strand
CCCGCCTTCACCGCATCGTCGCTCGCGCTCGCGAACAGCGATGCCACCGCGCCGTCGGTGCCGACCAGCGCGACGACCCCGGACTTCAGCCGCGCGCGGATCGCATTGCCGAGCGCACGCAGCGCCTCGGCGTTCGCCTCCGGGACGACCTGGGCGACGACGCGCACGCCGCCGATCTCCTCGGCGCGATCCACGTACGTCGCGGCGTCGCCCGCTGCGAGCCGCGCCTTGATCTCGCCCATCGCCTTCTGCAGTTCGCGCACCTCGGACTGCAACCGGTCGACGCGCTCGACCAGCTCGTCGGGTTTCGCCGAGAGCTTCTCGCCGAGCATCGCGAGCGTCTCCTGCTGCCGCTCGACGTACGATTCGGCGGCTTTTCCGACGATCGCCTCGATCCGCCGCACACCGCTCCCGATCGAGCTCTCGCTGAGCATCACGAACAGCCCGAGCTCGCCGGTCGTGTGGGCGTGGGTGCCACCGCAGAACTCGACCGACGGCCCGAAGCCGACGACGCGCACGCGGTCGCCGTACTTCTCGCCGGCCATCGTGATCGCGCTGGTCGCCTTCGCGTCCTCGATCGAGAGCTCGCGCATCTCCTGGTGGTAGTCGGCGCGGATCAGCTCGTTCACCCGCTGCGTCACCGCGCGGCGCTGCAACGGCGTCAGCGCGCCGGTGGGACTGCGGAAGTCGAACCGCATGCGGTCGACGCCGACCCACGAACCGGCTTGGATCACGTCTTCGCCGAGCACGTCTTTCAGCGCGCGCTGCAGCAAGTGCGCCGAGGTGTGGTGCCGGCGGATCTCTTCGCGCCACTCCGGATACACCTCGGTGTGGGCGAGCATGCCGACCGCGAGCACGCCGCGCACGAGCCGGCCGTGGTGCGCGATCGCCTCGCCGACGTACTGCGTATCGGTCACCTCGAACACGCCGGTGAGGGTCGTGATCCGCCCGTGGTCGCCGACCTGGCCGCCTTTCTCGGCGTAGAACGAGGTGCGATCGAGGATGATCTGCGCCTCGGTCTCGGCCTCGATCGCGTCGACCGGCGCGCCGCCGACCAGGATCGTCTGCACCGTGCCGTCGGCTTCCAGGCCGGCGTAGCCTTCAAACGCCGACGAGCTCATCGCGATGTCGCTGACGCTCACCACCGCACGCTTCGCCGCCGCGTCCGCGCGCGCGCGTTCACGTTGTTCGGTCATCTTCTGCTCGAAGCCGATCGAATCGACCGCGACGCCGCGCTCGCTCGCGATCTCGCGCGTGAGCTCGAACGGAAAGCCGTACGTGTCGTGCAGCACGAACGCGTCTTCGCCCGAGATCAGCATCGTGCAGTCGCGGATCGCTTCGTCGATCTCGGCTTCGAGCAGCTCGATGCCGCGGTCGAGCGTGCGCAAGAAGCCGGCTTCCTCGGCGCGCAGCGCGTTCTGCACGTCGCCGAGGCGCGCGCGCAGCTCGGGATAGCCGCTCTCCAGCGAGCTCACCACCGCGCCCGCGAGGTCGGCCATGAACTCGCGCGGGAAGCCGAGCAGACGGCCGTTACGGATCGCGCGCCGGATCAGGAAGCGCAGCACGAAGCCGCGCTCGGTGTTCGACGGATAGACGCCGTCGGCGATCAGGAACGTCGCGGCGCGCGCGTGGTCGGCGATGATCCGCCGCCGCACCAGCTGCTCGTCCGGCGCGAGCGAGGTCTTCCCGACCGGCGGCTGCGCCGCGATCAGGTCGGTGAACAGGTCGGTCTCGTACATCGAGACCTTGCCGTTGGCGACCGCCAGCATCCGCTCGAGACCGGCGCCGGTGTCGATCGCCTTGCGCGGGAGCTCCGTCAGCGTGCCGTCGGCACCGCGATTGTACTGCTGAAAGACGACGTTCCAAATCTCGACGTAGCGGTCGCCTTTGTTCGGACCGTCGTCGTCGGGACCGCACGCGTGCTCGGCGCCGGTGTCGTAGAAGATCTCGCTGCACGGACCGCACGGACCGGTCGCGCCCATCGTCCAGAAGTTGTCTTCGTCCCAGCGGGTGATGCGCGCCGGTTCGAGACCGATCTCGGTCTCCCAGATCCGCTGCGCGTCGTCGTCGGACGTGTGGACCGTGACGGAGAGCTTCGCCGGGTCGACGTGCATCACGGTGGTGAGGAAATCCCACGCGAAGCGGATCGCTTCGGACTTGTAGTAGTCGCCGAACGAGAAGTTCCCGAGCATCTCGAGAAACGTCCCGTGCCGCCCGGTGCGCCCGACGTTCTCGATATCCGACTTGGCGCCCGCGACGCGCAGACACCGCTGTACCGTGACCGCCCGCGCCGCCGGCGCCGGCGAGTCGCCGAGGAAGACCGGGACGAACTGCTCCATCCCCGCGATCGTGAACAGCGTGGTGCTCATCTCGTCGGGGATGAGCGAGGCGGAGGGCAGATGCGCGTGCCCGTGCCGCACGAAATAGTCGACGAACGCTTGACGGAGCTCTTGGGAAGTCATGGCCGACGCGTCAGGTTCGCGGCGCTCGGCCTCGTCACCCTGACCCTACCCGCGCCGGACGATGCCGGGACTCCGGTCCGAAGGCCGCCCAGACGCCTGCCATGCCCGGCAGCGCCGCTGCCGAGCCCGTACGCGTACACGTGCCGGTCGAACGAGGTCGCGTAGAGCATCCCGTTGACGACCGTCGGCGCCGCGAACGCCGCGCCGCCGAACGTCTCCGAGTTCCAGAGCGGCCGTCCCGTCACCGCGTCGTAGGCGGCGACGGTGCTGCCGAGACCGGTCGCGTAGTACACGACGCCGTTCGCGATCACCGGCTGCGAGAGCGGAGAAGGCGCGATGCCGGGCTGCTGCCACGCGAGCTGCAGCCGGCAGCCCACGAACGAAAACGCCAACAGACCCTGGCCGTACGGCACGTTCGACGTCGCGTTCCCGATGTAGAGCAGGCTGGTCGCCGCGTCGTACGATGCGGAGTCGACGTTCGGAGTCACGGCGCTGTAGGTGCCGATGCGAACGCGCTGCACCGGGCCGGCGGCGATCGCGTCGAGCTCGTAGAGGTCGAGATAACCGGCCTTCTGCTCCACGGCGAGCTGCGGCGGGCATCCCGCTGCGGCGTACGTGACGGGATTCGCGCCGAAGTCGTTGTCGGCGTACGCGCCGCCTTCGAACTGCGAGTCGGTCGCGACCGGCTGCAGGTTCGCGCTCAATCGGACGACGCTGTTGCTGTACGTCGCTGCTTCCGGGAACGCGTTGCCTGTTCCGACGTACACGTCGCTCACGCCCGGTCGCGGATCCGCGGCCACCCCGCCCGCGCCCCAGATCCCGTTGCCGTAGTTCGGCGCGAGCTGCGGAACCCACGTTGCCGACATCGCGCCGGTCGCCGCGTCGAGCGCGACGAGTCCGCCATAGTACGTACCGCTATCGCAGTAGCCCGCGATCGCCGCGATGATCGCGCCCGACGGTGAGCGCGCGAGCGCGCTGTATGCGTACTCGACCGACGGATCGCGCACGATGGAGACCGAGCCCGGCCAGCGCGCGAGATTCGCTCCCGTCGAAAGATCGAGGCCGTGCGCCGCGCCACGGCCGTCGACGACGTACACGGCGTTCTGCGAGCGGTCGAGGACTGCCGTCGCGGTGATTCCCCACGACGGCAGATCGAGACACGCATTCTGCGAGACGGCGAACGTGCGCCTCCAGATCGGCGCGCCCGACGCGGCGCTCAGCGCGTAGAAGTCTCCGGCTTCGTCGCCGACGTACAGCACGTCGACGAAGCTCCCGGCGATCGGAACGTTCGCCGCGACGATCGGCTGCGCGGCGATCGCGCCGGCCGCTGAAAATGTCCAGCGCAGCTGAAGCGCCCCGACGTTGCCGGCGCCCAGCGTCGCCTCGTTCGGGTTCTTTCCGCTCCGCGTCGCATCGAAGCCGAACGTCGCCCAATCGACGTGACCGTTCGGCGTCGAAACCGGCAGCGGCGCGCGGGGCGCAACGGATCCGCTTCCGCCGCCGCAGCCCGTGGCGACGACGGCACACAGGAGGCCGGTGAGCGCGGCGCTACGCACGGGGAACGTATTCGTCGGCCGCGTCAGCAAGGCCGCCGACCGGCCTCGCGCTCGGCAACGATGCCGTTGGGAGCGGCAGGATGCTTGGCGTTCCAACCGCGACTTCGGCGAGGTAAGCGCCTCGACCGATCGAAACATACGCGCGTGATCGCCGCGCAGCCCGAGTGCTCCCGCGTCTCGCCGTGGTACCTCGTCGCGGTGCTCGTGTACGCGCCGGTGATCCTGTTCGTCGACGGCCGGCTGGCGGCGGCGTGGCCGTGGGAGTACGTCCTCGGCGCGCTCACGCTCGCGCTCCTCGCGCTTTGGACGACCCGGCTCTCGCCCTCCGACCGCACGCAGGTCTGGATCTGCGTCGTAGTCGCGACCGGCTGGGAGTACCTCGGCTCGCAGATCTGGGGCGGCTACCGCTACCGTTTCGGCGCGATCCCGACGTTCGTGCCGTTCGGACACGGCCTGGTCTACGTATTCGCGTTCACCCTCGCGGCGATGCCGTGGGTCCAGCGCCACGAGCGCCGGTTCGCGTACGTGGTCCTCGCGCTGGCCTGGGCCTGGGCGATCGCCGGGGTTACGACGCTGCCGGCGCTAACCGGACGCGTCGACTGGCACGGCTGGTACTGGCTGCCGCTGTTCACCCTGGCGATCTTGTTCGGCCCGCGCAAGGCGCTCTTCGCGGGCATCTTCATCGCCGTCACCGACCTCGAGCTCGCCGGGACGTGGTTCGGCGCGTGGACGTGGCTGGCGAACACGCCGTGGGCGCACGTCACCTCCGGCAACCCGCCCTCGGCGATCGCCGGCGGCTACGCCGTGATCGACGGCTCGGTCTTGCTGATCGTCGCCTTCCTCGCGAGCCTGCGCAGGCGCTGGCCGTTCGGCCGGCGCGCTACTTCTCTTGCAGGAAGTTCTTGAGCTTCTCGAGCGCTTTCTGCTGCAGGCGCGAGACGTGCATCTGCGAGACGTTCAGGCGCTTCGCGATCTCGGTCTGCGAGACGCTCTCGTAGAAGCGTAAATAGAGAATCACGCGCTCGCGCCCGGTCAGCACCTGGAACGCGCGCTCGAGGTTGGCGCGGTCTTCGAGGAGTTCGAGACCCGCGTCGTTCTGACCGACGTAGTCGGCGAGCGTCTGCGACTTCTTGTCGCCTTCACCATTGAGTTCGGTGTCGAGCGAGAGCAGGTTGTAGGCCTGTCCGAGCTCCTGCGCTTCGAGGATATCTTCCTCGGAGGCGCCCAGGTGCGCGGCGAGCTCGGCGACGGTCGGCGAGTGGCCAAGCTTCACGGTCAGCTTCTCGATCGCGCGGTTGACGCTGAGGTTCAGCTCCTGCAGCCGGCGCGGGACCTTGACGGCCCAGCCCTTGTCGCGGAAATAGCGCTTGATCTCGCCGACGATCGTGGGCGTCGCGTAGGTGGTGAACTCAACGCCGCGCTCCAGATCGAAGCGGTCGATCGCCTTGAGCAGGCCGACGGTGCCGACCTGAATCAGGTCGTCGAGCGCCTCGCCTCGGTTGGCAAACTTGACGGCCAGGTAGCGGACGAGGTTCAGGTGCGCGACGACGAGATCGTTGCGCAAGCGATCGAACTCGCTGAGCCCCGAGTGGTCGGGGCCGCTATCGAGCTCCTTGTTCGCGCGGAGCTCGGCGAACCGCGCAAACGCCTGGCGAGCGCGGTTGCGGTCCCACCGTTCCTCGTCCACGTGAGGAACCGACGAAGACATGGCTAGGCGGTAACGCGCTTCGCCATGACGAGCTCCGTACCGGTATGTGGATCGCTCGTGTAGTCGACGCTGTCCATCAGGGCGCGAATCAGGAACACGCCCAGTTCTTCGGTGCGGCCCTCGTCGAGCCCGCCTATTTTGACGGGTTCGAGGTGGGCTGCGGGGGAGTGGTCGCGGACGGTGACGCGGAGCTCGTCCTCGAGCGCGTCGCAGACGATCTCGATCGTTCCGGCATCCTGGCCGCCGGCGCTCTGGATCGAATTGGTGCAGGCCTCGGCGATGGCGAGCTTGATATCCTCGATCTCGTCGACCGAGAAGCGCAGCCGGCTAGCCACCGCTGCGACGGCGAGGCGCGCGACGGCCACCCACTCCGCGCGGCCGGGGATCTTCAGTTCGACCGTGCCGTGGGAAGACACTTCGAGGAGGGCCGGGTTCACACCAGCGCCTTCATCGCGCTTTGCTCGTCGTCGAAGATCCCGAAGATCTTCACGAGCCCGGTGATGTCGAAGATCTTCTTGATCTGCGGATTGGTGCAGACGAGATTCACCGAACCTCCGTGCTCGCGCACGCGCTTGAGGCCGCCGATGAGGACGCCGAGCCCGGTCGAATCGATGTAGCGCACCTTCTCGAGGTTGATGACGAGATTGTAGTGTTCCTGATCGATCAGCTCCGTGATCGCGTCCTTGACCTTGGGCGAAGTGTAGACGTCGATCTCGCCGGTGAGGTCGACGACGTACGCGTCGCCTTCAGATTCACGAACGTTGACTTTGATATCCACCGTATCTCCTAGCTTTCGGTGCTTTCGTTCTCGAGAGTGGTGCGCTGCTGCGCCGCAGCGTCTTTGCCTTCGGTGACCGCGCCGTCGATGCGGGCCTTCGCTTCCGCGACGATTTGGCGCCCGCGCGCCAGCAGATCGCCCGCGTCACCGGCGGTGTCCCGCGCGCGTTCGCCCGCTTCACGCGCCTTGGCGACGAGAAGATCCCGCGTGTCTTCGCCCGACTGCGGGGCGAGAATCATCGCGAGGACCGCCCCCGCAAGCGTGCCGATCGCAAGGCCGGTGACGAATCCGCCGAGGCTTCCCCCGCCGCTGCCGCGCTCCTCAGACATTGGTGCGGACGCCTCCGTCGGTCGGCGTGGCGGGGGCTGCCGGCGCGGCGGCGTCGGGCGTTCGGCCGCGGCGCCCGGCGACGAGC
>CALEOJ010000206.1 GCA_937910425.1 uncultured candidate division WPS-2 bacterium | reverse complement strand
CACCGAGATCTACACTCTTTCCCTACACGACGCTCTTCCGATCTGGGCACGGCCAGAACGACTTCAAGATCGCGCTCACCCGGCAGGCCGTGAATCGCGCGCTGCAGCACGTCGGGGGGATCGCATGAGTGCGCTCGTCGGTGCGCCGATCGATCGCGTCGACGGCCGCCTGAAGGTGACCGGGGCTGCGAAGTACTCGGCCGAGATCACCTTGCCCGGTCTCGCCTACGGCGTGATGGTGCTGAGCACCGCGGCCAGCGCAACCGCGCAGGTCGATGCGGACGCAGCGCGCCGCGCGCCCGGCGTCATCGCGGTCATGACGCCGCAGAACGCGCCGCGCGTCGACAGCGGGGGCAAGGGTGCCGGCGACCGCACCTTGATGGTGCTGCAGGACGACCTCGTGCGCTACGACCGCCAACCGGTCGCGGTCGTCGTCGCCGATACGTTCGAGCGCGCGACCGATGCGGCCGCGATGGTCCGCGTCCGCTACACGGCGGCCGCGGCGGCGACACGTTTCGACGCCGCCGCGGAGTACAAGCCTGCTTCCGGCGGGCGCGCCGTCGACAAGCACAAAGGCGACGCCGCGGCGGCGCTCGCGCAGGCGGCGGTCAAAGTCGACCGGACGTACGTCGTCCCGGTCGAGCACCACAATCCGATGGAACCGCACGCGACCGTCGCGCAGTGGGACGGTGATCATCTCACCGTGTACGAGGCGACGCAGGGCGTGATGAACACGCGCCGCAAGCTGGCGCAGACGTTCGGGCTGCCGGAGAGCAGCGTGCGCGTCGTATCGAAGTTCATCGGCGGCGGCTTCGGCGGAAAGGGTTCCGTCTGGCCGCACGCGGTGCTCGCGGCGATGGCCGCGAAACTGGTGAACCGGCCGGTGAAGATCGTGCTGAGCCGGCCGCAGATGTTCGGATCGGTCGGCTTTCGCCCGCAGACCGTTCAGCGCGTCGCACTGGGCGCCGGGAGCGACGGGCGCCTCACCGCGATCGTCCACGAGACGAGCGCGCAGACGTCGGTGTTCGACGAGTTCATGGCCGGGACGGGCGCGATCTCGTCGGTGCTCTACGGGACGCCGAACCTCACCATCACGCATCGGCTGCGGCGCCTGAACATGTCGACGCCGACGTCCATGCGCGCGCCCGGCGAGGCGTGCGGGTCGTTCGCGCTGGAATCGGCGATGGACGAGCTCGCGTACGCGACCGGGATCGATCCGATCGAGCTGCGCCTGCGCAACGATACCAGCGTCGACGCGGACGGGCGGCCGTTCTCCAGCCGCGCGCTCCGTGAGGCGTTACGAGCGGGCGCGGAGCGTTTCGGCTGGAGCCGGCGCGATCCGCGGCCGCGCTCGATGCGCGACGGGCGGCTGCTGGTCGGGATGGGCGTGGCGGGAGCGACGTATCCGACGCACCGCAGCGCCGCGAGCGCGCTGGTGCGGGTGAACGCCGACGGCAGCGCGCTGGTGCAGAGCTCCGGCGTCGACATCGGAACCGGCGCGTATACCGTGTTCACGCAGATCGCCGCCGAGCAGCTCGGCCTGCCGGTGGAGCAGGTGCGGATCGAGCTCGGCGACAGTGCGTTCCCGAACGCGCCGAACGCCGGCGGCTCGCAGCTGACGGCGAGCGCCGGTTCGGCGATCAAGCTCGCCGCGCTCGACGCACGCGCGAAACTGCTCGCGCTCGCGCGCGGAGACGCTGCGGCGTTGATCGGAGGCGCGCCCGCGATCGCGGCGCTGATGCGGACGGGCGGCGTCGAAACGATCGAAGGCCGCAGCGACGCGAAGCCGGGGGACGACGCGCAGAAGTACGCGATGCACTCCTTCGGCGCGCAGTTCGCGGAGGTCCGGGTCGACCCGAATCTCGGAACCGTGCGCGTCGTCCGTTTCGTCAACGCGTTCGGCGCCGGCCGCATCCTCAACGAGAAGACCGCGCGGAGCCAGTATATCGGCGGCGCGGTCTGGGGGATCGGGATGGCGCTGCTCGAGCAGACGCGCTACGACGAGCGTTCGGGCCGGATCATGAACGCAAACCTCGCCGAGTACCTCGTTCCGGTCAACGCCGACGTCCCCGCGATCGAGCCGATCATCATCCCCGAAGACGATCCGCACGTCAACGAGATCGGGGTGAAAGGGATCGGCGAGATCGGGATCGTCGGCGCCGCCGCCGCGATCGCGAACGCCGTGTACCACGCCACCGGCAAACGCGTGCGCGACCTCCCGATCACACCGGAGAAGCTGCTGGCGTAACCACCAGGATCCCGTCGCGCAGCGTTGGGACGACGTTCACGGTGTCGAGCGCGGCGCAGCGGGTGACGTCGCGTGCGAAGCCCTTTCGGCTGAGTGACTGCGCGTGGTCGGAGCTCGCGACGGCCTCGGCGAGCCGGCCGGCGACGCTGCGGTAGAGCAGCGCGGCTGCGCGGGCGCCGTCTTTCAGCTCGACCTCGCCGATCAACGTGAGGAGCGTATCGACGAGGGCACCGGCGCCGATCGCGTCCTCGAGCGCGAAGCCGTCGGCGTCGCCGGCGCAGACGATCACGATCGCGCCCTCCTCGTGCGCGAGCGCGTCCGCGAGCGCCGTGCGATTTACCAGTGCCGCGGTTCGTACGCTCGCGGCCGTCGCGACGGCGCGGAGGGCCCGCGTGCCGTTCGTCGTCGTCATAATCAGCGTCTTGCCGGCGATCGCCTCGGGCGTGAACGACGCAGGCGAGTTGTCGAGGTCGAAACCGTCGATCCGCTCCGCGTTCCGCTCGCCGCAGAACAGCACACGGTCGCGCCCCAGCCGGTGCCCCAACGCGATCGCGTCGCCGGGTTCGGTAACCGGGATCACGCCGGCGGCGCCGTTCGCGAGCGCGACGGCGATCGTGGTCGACGCTCGCAGCACGTCGACGACGGCGACGTGCGCGCCTCGAACCAGGTCGGCCGGCCATGGCGGCGCGAGCAGGACCTCGATGCTGCGGCTCACAGGGCGTGCAGGTACTCCGCGCGCCGCCGCTGTGCCTGGTCACCGACGACGAGGCCGGGGCCCTCGGAGGGTTCGGGGCGTACTCTACTGCGTGAAGTCGACGACGAACGCGTATGCGCCGCCGACGCGCTCGCAGTTCCGCACCTCGGCGCTGAACGCCGAGAGTCGCGCCGCGCGCAGCGCGGCCAGGTCGATCCAGCGATTCCCGCTCGAATCGAGCACGGATGTGCCGGCGAGCGTGCCGCGGGGATCGAGATCGATGCGTACGATCGTGATGCCGGTCCGGTTCTGCGCCGCGGCGATCGCCGGCAATTCTGCAGGCGCTGCCGCGGCGACCGACGCCGCGACGGACGGAAGGGCGCAGGAGTTCAGGCTGGGGCCGACCGTGCGTCCCGCGAGCGGAACGAGTCGAACCGTGGCGGCGCCGGCGCCGGCGGAGAGCGCCAGCGTCAGCGTGCCGGCGATGGCGAGGATGCGAAGCGGCGTGTTCATAGTCACCTCTCGACGGGGCTGTTATGCCGCTGGAACACGGGGACGGCGCTCGCGTTGCATCGCGGAAAGAGACGAAGCACTTGCCGCCGCCGCGTCGAAGCCCGAGCGGGCATGAGCACCAACGTCCTCGACCTCGTCGTCGAAGCGCTTCCCCACCTTCGCGGCGGCTTGGGCGAGGACTCCGCGACGTTCACCGCGCGGCTGCTCTACGAGAACCTGGAGCTCGACGCGTGCGCCGTCGTCGACACCGAGCGCGTGCTGGCGTACGTCGGACGCGGCGAGGACCATCACCTCGTCGGCGGTCCCTCGCTCACCGGGCTCACCCATAAGGCGATCGCGACCGGGCAGCCGTTCACAGCGCGCTCCCGCGAAGAGATCGAGTGCCCCGTCCCGGGCTGTCCGCTGACCTCGGTGACGATCGCGCCGTTCATCGTGCGCGGTGCGGCGGTCGGTGCGCTCAAACTCTATCGTGCGGGGACGCCGATCGTCGAGGACGACCGGCGGGTCGCGGTCAGCCTGGCGCGCGTCTTCTCGGTTTCGCTCGAAGCGGCGGAGCTCGACGCGCGTTCGGCGCTGGTCGCGCAGGCCGAGCTCGACGCGCTGCGCGCGCGCATCTCGCCGCATTTCCTGTTCAACACGCTGACGACGATCGCCGCGTTGACCCGCACGGATCCGCATCGCGCGCACGATCTGGTGGTCGATTTCGCGGAGTACTTCCGCGACTCGCTGGCGCAGCACTCGGAGTTCGTCTCGCTCGACGAAGAGCTGGAGCACGTCGAGCAGTACCTGCGCTTCGAGGATGCGCGCTTCGGCGAGCGCTTGCGGGTCGCGTTCGACGTCGACCCGCGCGCGCGCGTCGCGCTCGTCCCCGTGCTCTCGGTGCAGCCGCTGGTCGAGAATGCGATCGTGCACGGGCTCGCGCCCAAAGGCGGAGCGGGCGTGGTGCGCGTGTGCGCGCGCCCCGGCGCGGGCGGCACCGAGATCGCGGTGAGCGACGACGGCGTCGGCTTCGTCCCCGGCAAACGTGTCGGTGGAAACGGGATCGGGATGGACAACGTCGATCAGCGCCTGCGCAAACTGTTCGGCCCCGCCAGCGCGCTGCAGGTGACGAGCGTTCCGGGCGAGGGGACGACGGTCGCGTTCCACGTCCCCGCGCTGCTCCCGGCCGCGGCGCGATAGGCCGGAGTCCCGTGCGCGTCTTAGTCGTCGACGATGAAGCTTTGGTTCGCAGCGAGCTGGTCTACGCACTCGGGAAGGTCGGGGGCGAGGTCGAGGTCACCGAGGCGCCCGACGCCGTCGAGGCGCTGCGCGAGCTCGCCGGGACGCAGTACGATGTGGTGTTCCTCGACATCAACCTGCCTGGGCTGGGCGGGTTGGAAGCGACGAAGATCATCAACGCGCTGCCGTCGCCGCCGCACGTCGTCTTCGTGACCGCGCACGACGGTCACGCCGTCGACGCGTTCGAACTGGCGGCGTTCGACTACGTCGTGAAGCCGGTCTCCGAGGCGCGCCTCGCGCGCACCCTCGAGCGGCTGCGGGCGGCGCGCGAGAGCGCCG
>CALEOJ010000205.1 GCA_937910425.1 uncultured candidate division WPS-2 bacterium | reverse complement strand
GGTGACGTGGTTCATCATCGAACCGCCGAGAAACACCGTGAACGGCGCGAATGCGTAGAGCAGCAGTGCGGCGAGCGCAAGCATAGGAAAACGCCTCATTTGAACGATACTCACCGCCATGAAGCGCAGCACCTTCTCGGGTCTTGTCTCGGCGGCCGCGGTCGGCGCCCCGGCGTTCCTGCGGTATGCGTGGGCCGAAGATCTCATCACGGTCGGCACCGTCAACGCGAGCAGCGACGTGCCGTTCTTCATCGGCGACAAGAAAGGGTTCTTCCGCGCACAGGGGCTCGCGGTCAAGTGGACGCCGTTCGACTCGGCCGCGAAGATGGTCGTGCCGCTCGGTGCGAACCAGCTCGATGTCGCGGCGGGGGCACCGTCGGCCGGGCTCTACAACGCCGTCGTGCAGGGGATCGACCTGAAGATCGTCGCCGACAAAGGCTCGACGCCGCACGGCTTCGGCTACATGCCGCTGCTGATCCGCAGCGATTTGGCCGCGCACTTCACCTACAAGGACCTCAAAGGGATGAAGGTCGCCGAGCCCGCGCAAGGGACGACCACGTCGTCGGCGCTCAACGAGGCGCTCGGCCAGGCCCACCTCGCGTACGGCGACGTGACGCACGAGTACCTCGGCTTCCCCAACCACGTCGCGGCGTTCGCCGGCAAGAGTATCGACGCGAGCCTCACCACCGAGCCGTCTGCGACGCTCGCGGTGCGGAGCGGCAGCGCCGTGCGGTACGCCGGCGACGACGTCTTCTACCCCAAGCAGCAACTGGCGGTGCTGCTGTTCGGCGGCAACCTCTTGCAGAAGAACAGAGAGCTCGGCAAGAGATTCATGATCGCCTACATCAAGGCGGTGCGCTTCTATAACGACGGCCTCGCGCGTGACAAGCGCACGGGCCACGGCTCGCTGACCGGCAAGAACGGCAAAGAGATCATCGACATCCTCACCGAGTACACCGCGGTGAAGGATCGCACGGTCTACGAGCAGGCGACGCCCAACGGCAACGATCCCGACGGCCGGGTCAATCTGGTGAGCCTGCGCAAAGACCTCGCGTTCTTCAAGACACAGGGCCTGGTGACCGGTAACGTCACGGCGGATGCGGTACACGACGGGTCGTTCGTCGATGCGGCGGTGAAGGCGGTCGGGAAGTACAAGCCCGCCTGATGTCCGGCGCCGCGAAGATCCGCTTCGAAAACGTCGAGAAGCGGTTCGCGCTGCGCGACGGAGAGCACGTGGCGCTCGGCGGGATCTCGTTCGAGGTCGGCGCGGGCGAGTTCTTCGTGATCGTCGGCCCGAGCGGCTGCGGGAAGACGACGCTGCTGCGGATTGCCGCCGGCCTCGACCGGCCGACCTCCGGCCGCGTCTCGATCGCGCACGGCGAAGGCGAGCGGCCCGAGAACGCGATGGTCTTTCAAGGCGACTCCATCTTCCCGTGGATGACGGTGCGCGAGAACGCCTCGTACGGGCTGCGGATGCGCGGCGCGGCGCGGGCGCACATCGACGAGGTCGTGGGGCACTACCTCGACCGCACCGGCCTGCGCCGCTTCGCCGACGCGTACCCGTACCAGCTCTCGGGCGGGATGAAGCAGCGCGTCTCGATCGCGCGCGCGTTCGCGTGCGACCCGGAAGTGCTGCTGATGGACGAGCCGTTCTCCGCGCTCGACGAGCAGAACCGCACGCTGCTCCAAGAAGAGCTGCTGCGCATCTGGGACGAGACGAAGAAAACCGTCGTCTTCATCACCCACAGCGTCGACGAAGCGGTGACGCTCGGCGACCGCATCATGGTCATGAGCGCCGACGGCCTGCCGAAAGCCTACGTCGATGTTCCGTTTTCGCGCCCGCGTTCGGTCCTCGAACTGCGCGCGACGCCGGAATACGGGCGGCTCTTCCACGACATCTGGGCCCAGCTCCGCACCGAAATCCACGAGGTCGCGTGAAGATCGGGGAGGCGACGCGGGATCGCGTGCTGAGCGTGGCCTCGCCGGTCGCGCTGTTCGTGCTGTGGGAGATCGCGTCGCGGGCGCATTGGATCGACTCGCGGTTCTTTCCGGCTCCGTCGTCGATTGCGGGGACGTTCGGCGCGATGATCGCCAACGGAACGCTGCTCTCGAACACGCTCACGACGCTCGAGCGGCTTGCCATCGGGCTCGTCGTCGGCGGCGTCCCGGGGTTGGTGCTCGGCCTCGCGATGGGTCTCTACCGGCCGATCTACGCGCTGGTCGACCCGCTGATCTCGGCGACGTACCCGGTTCCGAAGAGTGCGATCCTGCCGCTGATCCTGCTCGTGTTCGGGCTCGGCGAGGCGTCGAAGATCGCGATGGTCGCAATCGGGATGTTCTATCCGGTCGTCATCAACACGGCGGCCGGCGTGCGGCAGATCGATCGCATCTACTTCGACGTCGGGCGCAACTTCGGCGCGCGGGGGCCGGCGGTGTTCCGGACGATCGCGTTTCCGGGCGCGCTGCCCGTCATCATGACCGGGGTGAAGCTGGGCGCGGGGCTGGGCTTGATCCTGATCGCGATCGCCGAGATGGTCGGCGCGCAGAGCGGACTCGGCTTTCTGATCTGGAACGCCTGGCAGATTCTGCAGGTCAACGTGATGTACGTGGGCCTGATCACGATCGCCGTGATCGGCTTCGTGCTCACCGTGATGCTGAACGAGCTCGAACGACTCTTGATCCCATCGCGGACGCGACGCTGAGGAGAATGGGAACGTCATGGCGCTGACCGCAGAGCAACAGCAGACCCTCGTCGCGACGAACGTGGGCACCCCGATGGGCGAGCTGCTCCGCCGCTACTGGATCCCGGCGCTGCTCGCCCAGGAGCTCCCGGAGCCGGACTGCGCGCCGGTGCGCGTGCGGCTGCTCGGCGAAGACTTGGTCGGATTCCGCGACACCGAGGGCCGGTACGCGCTGATCGACGGCTTCTGCCCGCACCGCGGCGTCTCGCTCTTCTTCGGCCGCAACGAAGAATGCGGGCTGCGCTGCTCGTACCACGGCTGGAAGTTCGACGTCGAGGGCCGCTGCGTCGACATGCCCTCCGAACCCGAAGAGAGCAACTTCAAGCACAAGGTGCGGATAGCCGCGTACCCGATGATTCGTTTGGGCGACGTGCTGTGGGCGTACATGGGCCCGCCCGACGCGCGGCCGGCGCCGCCCGAGATCGAGTGGGCGACGCTCCCCGCCGCGCAGGTCTACGTTTCGAAGCGGCTGCAGCGCACGAACTATCTGCAGGCGCTCGAAGGCGGGATCGACTCGAGCCACGTCTCGTTCACTCACCGCTTCAGCCTCGACGACGATCCGCTCCACGCCGGTGCGCTCGGCAACGTCTACTTGAAGAAAGACGGCCGCCCGCGGTTCGAGGTGGTCGAGTCGGACGCCGGCCTCTACATCGGCGCGCGGCGTAACGCCGACGACGATCGCTACTACTGGCGGATCACGCAGTACGTGATGCCGTGGTACACGATCATTCCGCCGTTCGGCGAGCACCTGATCGGCGCGCATGCATGGGTGCCGATCGATGATGAGACCTGCTGGGCGTGGAGCATGAATTACCATCCGCTGCGCGCGATCAGCGCGGAGGAGCACCGCGTGATGAGCAGCGGCAGCGGGATTCACTGCGTGTACAAGCCGGGCACCTACGAGCCGGTCGCCGACGCGAGCAACGATTATCTGATCGACCGTGCCGCGCAGCGCGCGAAGAAGTCGTTCAGCGGCGTCGCCGGGATCGCGATGCAAGACGCCTCGCTGCAAGAGAGCATGGGGCCGATCCAAGATCGCACCAAGGAGCGGCTCGGAACGAGCGACAGCGGGATCATCATGGCGCGGCAGCGTTTGCTG
>CALEOJ010000204.1 GCA_937910425.1 uncultured candidate division WPS-2 bacterium | reverse complement strand
GCTCGCGATGCTCGACATCGGGCTCGGCGACCTCGACCTGTTCGTGCAAGAGCTGCGCCACACGGCGTTCGACGGCACCGGCGACATCGCGCTGTCGGACTACCGCCGGCTCGAGCCGGTGATGACGAAGGCCGTCGACTCGCTGAACAAGGCCGCAGTCGGCGCGACGCAAGCCTCGCAGCTCTTCAACATGGCCCGCTCGCGCCAGCTCGAGACGCGGATCGACATGCTCGGGCTGCAAGAGTCGCCCGACCGCTACGCCACGTTCCAACACGCGCTCGACGTGCGCTTCCACACGAAGGGCGTCGACTACGTCGACCTCGCGCGCCAGGATCTCACGCCCGGCCAGGTCGCGGCGGCGGTCATCGTCGGCGCCGACACGAACGCCGCCGCGCCGGCGATCCTCGCCGAGGCGAAGGCGACCGGGAAGAGCGTGATCGACCTCGCGAACGCGCGCGGGATGTACGCGCAGTCGCTGGAGATCTTCCTCGGCCTGGTGTACCTCGACTACACGGACGACCCCGACAAGGAAGCGCGCGGCCGGACGTAACCACGCTGGGCCGGTCGGGGTAGGAGCGTACTGTGAACGCTCTCTCCGCCGCCGCAGCCTTCCAGCGTCTGCGTGGCTCGCTCAACACCGGAGCCGTCCACGCGGGCGCCCGCCGTCCGTTCAAGTTCTTCGTCTGCGGCGACCCCGGGCTGCTCGGCGAGTTGCGGTCGATCCTGCTCGCCGGCCACGAGGGTGATTCGATCCCGTTCGAGGCGGCCGCTGCGTTCGAGACCCTCGACGTGCAGCGCAACGTCGACACGACCGACGCGCGGGCCGTCATCTGCGTCGCCCGGGCCGGCGACCGCGGCTCGCTCGGCCTCGAGAAGCTCGCGCCGCTTCGGCTGCCCGTCCTGGTCCTGGTCGTCGACCGCGACGTCACCGCGCCCAGTGGCCCGGTGCAGGCTCCCGGCCCGGATGGGGTCGAGGAGTACGTCGTCGACCGGCTCGCGATCGACGTGCTGCGAGGCCGCTTCCTGCCGCACCTGATCGACTGCTGCAAGGGGATCGAAGTCGCGGTCGGGCGCAGGCTGCCGGCGCTGCGGGATACCGTCGCCGCCAAGCTGACGCGCGACGCTGCGATGGCGGCGCTCAAGGTCGCGGGCGCGAGCGCGGTGATCGATCACCTGCCGATCCTGGGGATCGTGCTGGGCGCGTTCGCTTCCGGCGCCGATATGTTCGCGATCACCGGCATCCAGATGAACCTGATGCTCAACATCGGTGCGACCTATGGACGCGACCCCGACCTCTCGCAGCTGTGGGAGCTGCTGCCGGTCGTCGGCGGCGGATTCGGTTGGCGCGCGCTCGCCCGCGAGCTCTCCGGCTTCATCCCGGTCGGCGGGATCTTCATCAAGGCGGCGATCGCGTACGCCGGCACGGTGGTCGTCGGCGAAGGCGTCGCGTTCTTCTACCGCAACGGCCGGCAGATGGGGGTCGAGGACGCGGCGCGCGTCTACGACGACGCCAAGGCGTCGGCGATGACGTTCGCGCGCGAGATCCTGACGCGCTTTCGCGGGAACGGCGGCCCGAAGAACTAGCCGCGCGGCGGCGACGCGCTCAGGGGCGGGTGAGGAACTCCAGCAGCGACTCGTCGTCGAGGTGCGCGTACGAGGCCCGTAACGTCGGGCGAACGCGCTCGGCAAGTTGCGCGGCGAGGCGGGCACGCGCCATCCGGTCGAGCCCGGCGCGGCGCGCGAGAAAGCGCTCGATCAGAACGCGATCGCCTTCGGCGAGCCCCGTGTCGGCGCGCATCGGGCGCGACAGGTAGGCGTCGAGGTCGGGGACGGCGTCGGCGCGGTCGCGCACGACGATCGTCCCCGCCGCGAAATCGCCGAGCCGCTTGTTCTCCTTCGAGAGCAGCGCGCTGATCGCGGAGAGCGTGTATCCGCCCAGCGCGACCTCGGCGATCCGCACCAGATTGCGAATCACCGCGGCACCCGGATCGATCGGGAAACCGCCGTCGCGGACGACGCGCAGCCCGAGCGCGCGCTTCCCCGGCGTGCGTCCGGACCACCACGTCTCGAAAACGATGAACCAACCGAAGAAGATCACGAAGAACGCTGCGACCGCGAGCGCGACCAGCCACGCGCTGACGTTCTTGCCGAACGCCAACCGCGCGATCAGCGGCGAGGCGAGCGCATAGGCGACGAAGAGCACGATGACGACCGCGACCTGCGCCAGGACGTCGACGCTGACCGCCAGGAACCGGCTGCCGAGCCCCGCCAGCTCGTACCGGATCTCGACCGCCTCCCCGGTCCGCACATCGACGCTGCGCTCCACTCTAAAGGCGCTCCGCCCTAGGCTGCGCGCCCCCCACGCGTAGCGTGGGGCCCCCGGTCCGACCTCGCAACACGATTTCGGTACGCGGTTGATGCTGCTGCGCTCGGTCCATCACCATTGTGCCGGTAGTTCGGTGCCGGTTGGCGAAGTTCGTCCTATATGCGGGAGCGGCGGTTCGTGGTGGCGCGGCGGGCGCGTTGGGACCGGCTGGCGGCGCTGGTCGACCGAGCGGCGGGGAAAGGTGTGCGGTCGCTGTCGGCGGCCGAGATCGACGAGCTTGCGCTGGCGTATCGCGCCGCGACCAGCGACCTCGCCGTCGCGCGCACGCGGGGTGAAGACCCGGTGATCCTCGATCACCTCAACCGCCTTACGGCGCGCGCTCACTCGGTGGTCTACGTCGCGACCGCGCGCACCGGATGGCACCGCCTCGTCGACTTCGTCGTGCGCCGATTTCCGCGCGAGGTGCGCCGCTCGTGGGCCCCGATCGTCTTCTGTGCGGTGGTGACGATCCTGTCGGCGTTCGTCGCGTACGGTTCGGTCGCCGCCGACCCTTCCAACGTTCACGCGCTGCTGCCGGAGATGCAGCTGTCACCCGTCACCAAGGCACTGCACGACTCGAACTTCGGGTTCGACCGCGCGGACTCGCCGGCGGTGGCCTCCATGGTCATCACCAACAACGTCCGCGTCGCCGCGATCGCGTTCGCCGGCGGGATGACCGCCGGACTGCTCACCGGCTGGATCATCTTGACCAACGGGCTGATGGTCGGCGCGCTCGGCGCGCTCTACGCGCATGCCGGCTTCGGCGCCGATTTCTGGGCGTCGATCGCTCCGCACGGCGTGATCGAGCTGACCGCGATCCAGATCGCCGGCGGTGCCGGGCTCGTGCTCGCGGGCGGCTATCTCCGGCCGGGGCGCGCGCGGCGAGCCGACGCGCTGATCGTGGCCGCGCGGCGCGCCGGAACGCTCGTC
>CALEOJ010000203.1 GCA_937910425.1 uncultured candidate division WPS-2 bacterium | reverse complement strand
CCTTGCGACGGAAGGTGAACCGGTCGCCGCCGATGTGCCTCTCATCGCCCTTAGATCGCGGCTGCGCAGCACGGCGCCCCGTCGCTGGACTACTTGCCGTCCCGGCGGTGCGCGTGAACAGAACAGCGCTGGGGCGTTCGGTGGTCCGAGTGAGAAGCCTCGACACCTTCTCATCGCGGGTTCGATTCCCGCCCGCTCCAGCCCGGTGGACTTGTTCGCCGAGAGACAGTGTGATAGTGTAGTCCCGTCGAGGCTTCTCATTCACACTACCGTGGGCATCGCGTTCTAGAACGCGATGCCCGCCGTCTTTTCTCGAAACCGATCCGTACGCCGAGGCGCTTTGGAACGGTGTTCGCCGACGGACCGGTCAGCCGCTCAAAGCGGATAGATCAATGAATTCGGGATCAGCTCGCTGTCGAAGATGCAGAGCTTCTCGCGGAAGCGCAGCGTGCCGGCGTCGTCGACACCCTCACCTTTCGTGTCCCGATCTTTTCGGTGCGTCAGCGCACCCCTTTCGCGGGATGGGACGGTCCGCGCACGCGCGCCCAGATCGTCACCGCGAACACGATGATGGCGAGCGCTTGGGCGCAACTCGCAACGACGAGCGCGGCGCGCGGAACGATCCCGATCGCGAGGTACGGTTCGCTGACGACGCGGAGGCAGAGGCCGGCGTTGAGGAGCCACCACACGACGTATGGCGCGTTCGGTGGGTAGCGCCCCGCCGTGCTCGGAAATCGTTCGCGATTGAGCGGAAGCATCCACCAAGCGATCCCGATCACGAGGTTCACGAGCCAGCCGACGAACGCGATGTGCGCGTGCTCGGTCGCCCACACGTCGGGGAAACCCCAGCCGAGGGCCTTCATGATCGCCATCGTACCGCCCGCGCCGAACGCGACGACGATTGCGACCAGCGACGTCTTGACGAACAAACGGCTTTCGCGCGGCACGTCAGCTCGATCCGGCCAAGCTGCGTGCGCGCCGCAGCGCGACCGCACCGTTGGCGCCGACCATCAACAGCGCTGCCAGACCGGTGACGCCCGCGACCGCGAACGGTAGCGATGCGAAGCTCCACGCCCCGATGACCAACGCGACGACGGCGGCTTCATAGAGTGCGACGAGGCCGAGCGCGAGCGGCATGGACAGCAGCTCCCACGGCCGCGTCTCGTCGTCCTCTCCCAGGATGGCCGTAGCGAGCACGCGCACCCCGATGTGGAGCAAATGCGCCAGTACCATGCTCCCAATCCAGCCGGCCAGCGCCGCGACGACCGCGACGCGCGCGAACGCCGGCGCCGATGCGGCGAACGAGGCGGCGCATGCGAGGAGCAGCCACGCGAGCGCTGCTCCGACCGCGACACGCGCGTGGAGTACCGGGGTGGACGCGCGCCGGAGCCGGTCGAGGATGTCGATGGCGTAGGCTATCACGCCGACGGCGACGATCGCGAGCCCGGTCGTGCGGAGAGGTGCAAACGAGAAGCCTGCGGCCGCGACCGCGCCGCCCGCGAAGATCGCGCTCCCGGCCACGACGTGCAACAGGCCGAGTCGAGTTCGCGCGCCGAGCATCGGGACCAGCGTGCGTGCGGACACGCCGGTCGTCAGCACGGTCAACCACAACACGATGCCGGCGATCACGTGAACGGGCGCCAGCGCGAGCAGAGCCGCATCGCCCCGCACGTAGCCGAAAGCCAGCGCGGATCCCAGCAAGGCGGTCACCAGGAGCGCTCCGAGGGTGGCGGCGAGCGCGCCGCCGATCGTCCGGGCGGCTGTATCAGGAGCGGGCGCCGTCAGCGAGAGCAGCGCGACGGTGACGTACGCGACGATTCCGGCGGCTGCCGAGACCCCTCCGGCGAGCAGCAGCACGCCGCTTGTCAAGAAGCCGGCGACGAGCATCAGAGCGCCTGCGCCGATCAGGACCAGCGAAGCGCGCGCGACCGCGGCGAAGCGCCATTCTCGTTCGGCCATCGCCGGAAGCACGTGCTGCATCACCGCGAGAGCCGTGAGCGTGATCCAGCCGAGCGCGACGGCATGGACCCACGCGAGCGGCAGACCGGGCCGCGGCGAGACGGCTTGCGCCAGGACGATGATCCAGCCGAGCCCCTGGAACGCGAGGCCCGACACCAACGCCGTCGCCGGGATCCACCGCCGCTGCTTCGTTATGTGATCTTCACCGGGTTGCGCAGGACGCCGATCTTTTCGATCTCGACTTCCATCATGTCGCCGTTCTTGAGAAACTCGGGCGGCGTGCGGGCGAAGCCGACCCCGTCGGGTGTGCCCGTCGCGATGATGTCGCCGGGTTCGAGCGTCGTCCCCTGCGAGAGCTCGGCGATGCAGCGGGCCACCGAGAAGATCATCACGCTGGTGCTCGCGTGCTGTTTCGTCACGCCGTTCACGCGCAGCGAGACGTCGAGCTTTTGCGGGTCGCCGATCTCGTCGGCGGTGACGATCCACGGTCCGAGCGGGCAGGTGTCGTCGAGCGTCTTGCCCTTGAACCACTGCGTCGTGGCGCGCTGCAGGTCGCGCGCGCTGACGTCGTTGAGGCACGTGTAACCGAACACTACATCCAGCGCTTTCTCTTCCGGCACGTCCTTGCAGCGGGTTCCGATCACGGCAGCGAGCTCGGCCTCCCAGTCGTACGCCTGCGAGACCGTCCCGCTGAGGTCGAGGGTCGCGTCCGGGTCCGCGATCGCCGTCGGAGCCTTCGTGAAGAACGTGGGGACCTTCGGGAGCTCGAGCTCCTTGCCGAGCGCGCGGGCACCTTCCTCGGCGTGCGCGAGGTAGTTCCGGCCGACGCAGAAGACGTTCTTGCGCGGGTGCAGCGGAGCGTGGAGCTTCGCGCCGGCGAGGCCGATGGGCTCGCCGAGCCGTTGCAATGCCGCGGCGCGCGCCGCGGGATCGAGCGCGATCAGCTCCTCGAGCGACGCGATGCCCTCGAGCGGGCGGATCGTCTCCCCTTCGATGAGCCCGGGACGCGGCCCGGATGAGGGGGAGCTGAAAACGACGAAGCGCACGTGACCTCCGATTCGAATTGCGAGACACGTCCTGCCATGCAGAGGAATTGCGTCCCTTCCTGAAGGGAAGAGGAAGTCCGATGATCGCGACCGACTCGCTCGACCGCCTGTTCGCCGAGGCCGCCGCCCAAGACGCCCAGCCGCTCTGGACGATGATGGACGCGATGGTACCGCCGCACCCGCAGCCGAAGGCGGTGCCGCACGTGTGGCGTTATGCCGCAATGCGCCCGCTGCTCGAGCGCTCGGGGAACCTTGTCGGGACGCAGGACGCCGAGCGGCGCGTCTTCATGCTGATCAACCCGGCACTCAAGCCGCCCCAGACGACGGACACGCTGTACGCGGGGCTGCAACTGATCCTCCCGGGCGAGGTCGCGCAAGCGCACCGGCACGTCGCGTTCGCGCTGCGCTTCATCATCGAAGGCGACGCCGCGTACACCGCGGTCGGCGGCGAACGGGTGACGATGCGGCGCGGCGACCTGATCCTCACACCGTCGTGGCAGTATCACGATCACGGTCACGAAGGCGACGGACCGATGGTCTGGCTCGACGGTCTCGATCTCCCGGTGTATCAGTTCTTCCCGGCGAACTTCGCGCAGCCGTACGCGGAGGAGCGGTTCCCCTCGGAGCCGGCGCCGGCCGACTCCCACTTGCGCTATCCGTGGTCGGACATGGAAGCCCGCCTCGAAGCCGAGGACGGTCCGTACGCGTACGCCGAGTACGCGCATCGCGTCAGCGGCGGTGCGGTCTCGCGCGTGATCGGCGCGGCGGCGGAACGCATCGCACGCGGCGGATCGTCACCGACCCGTCGCGAGACCGCGGGGATCGTCTACCACGTCTACCGCGGCCGCGGCTCGACGACGGTCGGTACGGCGCGCCTCGACTGGGAGAAGGGCGACACGTTCTGCATCCCGGCGTGGATGCCGTACCGTCACGAGGCCGCGAAGGACACCTATCTGTTCCGTTACGACGACCGGCCGGTGCTCGAAGCGATCGGCGCGTATCGGAGCGAGGCGTCCGCGTCGTGAGCGACGTCATCCTGAGCTCGCCCGGGGAGCGGCTACCGTATCCCGATGCCGATCTGCGTCTCCACCCGCCGCGCAGCCCGCGCGTCATGCTCGGCGGTCTCTACTTTCTGGCGCGAACGATCGACAAGACGCGCGCGAAGCTGCAGGGGACGCTCGGCTACTACAAGATCGGCCCCGGGATTTCGGTGTATCTGATCGAGTGGCTCGGTATCACGGAAGAGCAGTTCACCGAAGCGGTGCGACGAGCGAACAACGACGAGGACGTCGTGGCCTGGCTGTACTCGTGCTGCGACCGCGGCACGTTCCCGGCGATCAACGGGCGCCTCAGCGAACGCGGGATCCGCGACGACGACCACTTCCGCGAGGTGCTCCCGCGCTATCCGGTGCTGCACGAGTACCCGCACCTGCGCAACTGGTTCGAGATCCTCGAGGTCGACGACCGCTGGATCTTCGACCCCGCGAACGCTGACAAGATGGTGGGGTTCAGTTCGGTCGACGGGTGAGGTGCCAGAAGCCGCAATAGCGGCATTCGTAGGAGAAGAGCACGTCGCCCATCCCGTTCATCAGGGCATGGACGTGGGCGTCTTCTTCGTCCTTGTACTGCTGCTTGGACGTGCACGAACGTTCGACGTCGGCGTCGACGCGCGGGTCTGGCTCGAGCCGCTGCTTAACATACCACTCCATCAGCGCGTCGGCACCCGCCTTCGGGTCAGGCTTCGGCGGTCGAATACGACGCGGCATCGCGCTCGCTCAGAGCAACTCGCGGAGCCGCTCCGCGGTGATGGCAGCTTGGCGCAAGATGCTGACCAGGGTGCCAGTTGGGATATCGCCTTGATGTAACTCTCGGGAGCCGCGGCAACGACTACGCTGCGCGGACCGTGACCGCCACGCGTTCGAGGCGTGCACCGTTTTCATCCGCGTCGCTCCGCGGAATGGGCTCGCCATATTCGCGCCGGACGTCCAGTGCCAGCGCGATCGCCTCGCGCGCCATGTCGAGCGCTTTCTCCGGGCTGTCGGCCCATGTATTGATCTCCGGGAGAGCCGGAACGATCACGCGCCAGGCACTGTCGTCCGGCTCCAGGATCACGGCGTACCACGCTTCCACCCCGGCATGATTCGCGAGTTTTGGCGAGCCTGCCTTGGCGTCAGCCGCGGGGGGTCGGCGACGGGGACGGCTTCATCACCCGGTTCAGGTCGGGTAAGCGGTGGATGGTGACGCTCGGGATCGGCCCGGGCGTTTCGTTCGCCGAGGGCGGCGGGGTGAGGTTGTGGTTGCGGCGCGCGATCTCCATCATCTCGGTTGCGGCGCCCTTCGCCTCGGGGTTCACGCCGCCGGCCTTGACCAGCGCGACGTCGCGGCGAACCCGCATCGTCTTCGGGTCGTAGTCGTAGGTGAGCCGGTAGGTCCCGAGGACGACCTGGCCGTCGGGGGTGCGGATGAAGGCCTGGAGCGCGTTGCCGTAGGTCTTCGCGTCGAACGTCGCGTCGTGCGACGGTTTGACGGTCCGAACGCGCGCCACCTGACCGAGTTTGTTGATCTCGACGGTGTACTCGACGTGGAGGGCCTGCTTCGGCGCGAGCGACTTGGGCTGCAGCTTCAGGGCGTCGATCCGCTGGGGCGGCGTCCCTGCGGGGGCGGGCGTCGCGGC
>CALEOJ010000202.1 GCA_937910425.1 uncultured candidate division WPS-2 bacterium | reverse complement strand
GATCTAGGCGGCTGCCTCTGCCTCGGCGCGCGCCGCGGCGAGCGCGAACGTTCGCAAGGTCACGGCGCCGGTCGTCGGCGTCTTCTACCGCGCGGCCGCGCCCGGCGCCGAACCGTTCGTCGAGGTCGGCTCGCGCGTCAAGGTCGGCGACACGCTGTGCATCCTCGAAGCGATGAAGCTGATGAACGAGATCAACACCGACTACGACGGCGTCGTCGCGAACATCCTCGTCGAGAGCGGCGAGCTCGTCTCGCTCGGGCAGGACTTGTTTTGGATCGAACCGTGATCGAAGGGCGGCGCGGCTTCGACGAGCTGCTCGCCGACCGCAAGGGCCAGCTCGAGCGCCCGCACTACGCCCCGCAGGTCGCCGCGATCGTCGCCGCGATCGCCCGCGCGTTCCGCAACGGCAACAAGGTACTCTGGTTCGGCAACGGCGGCAGCGCCGCCGACGCGCAGCACTTGGCAGCGGAGTTCAGCGGACGCTTCCTGCGCGAGCGCGGCGGCTTGCCGTCGGAGGCGCTCACGGTGAACACCTCGGCGATCACCGCGATCGCAAACGATTTCGGCTACGACCACGTGTTCGCGCGCATGGTCGAGGCGCTGGCGCGCCCAGGCGACGTCGTCGTCGGAATCACCACCAGCGGGACCTCGAAGAACGTCGTGCGTGGGCTCGAAGCGGCGAAGAAGCAAGGCGCGACGACGATCGCCTTCACCGGCAACGGCGGCGGCACCGTGGCGGAGGTCGCCGACCTCTCGCTGATCGGACCCGACGGCTACAGCGCGATCGTGCAAGAAGTGCACATCACGATGGGCCACATCGTCTGCGATCTCGTCGAACAAGAGCTGCTCTTCGCATAAGATGCAGCGCTCGAAGCCGCACGACCGGCCGGCCGTTTTTCTGGACCGCGACGGGACCATCATCGAGGAGCGCGGTTTTCTCGACGACCCCGCCGGGGTCGAGATCTTGCCGACCGTCGTCGACGCGCTGCGGCTGCTGCGCGATCGTGGCTTTGCGACGGTCGTCGTCTCGAATCAGTCCGGTGTCGCACGCGGATATTTCGACGACGAGGCCGTGCGCGTCGTGAACGGCGAGATTGCGCGCCGGCTCGCGAACGACGGTGTCGCGATCGACGCGTGGTACTGGTGCTCGCACTACGACGAGGAGTGCGACTGCCGCAAACCCGCGCCCGGGATGGTCCGGCGCGCCGTCGACGAGCATGGTCTGACGCTCGACGGTGGAGCGGTCGTCGGCGACCGCGGCAGCGACATCGCACTCGGTCACGCCGTCGGGGTTCCCGGCATCCTGTTGCCGGGGCCGTATCCGTACGAGGGTCCGGAACCGGATTTTCGCGCGCGCACGCTGCTCGAAGCGGCGGAGTGGCTCGCCCTTCGACAAGCTCAGGGTGACATTGGGGTAGCCTCGAAGCGGTCGAACCGTGGCTGATCTCATTGCGGCGCCGCGGGCGGCGGAGCTGCTCGGGCGGATGGCAGGCCGGCGGGTCGTCGTGATCGGCGATGTGATGATCGACGAGTGGATCTGGGGCGACGTGTCGCGGATCTCGCCCGAAGCGCCGGTCCCGGTCGTCGCGGTGCGCGAGCACACCTTCACGCTCGGCGGCGCGGGGAACGTCGCGAACAACCTGCGTGCGCTCGGCGTGCGGGTTGCGTTCGTCGGCGGGGTCGGCGACGATTCCGAAGGCGCGCGCCTGCGCGCCATGTTCGACGATCTCGGCGTCGACGCGCGCGCGCTCGTCACCCTCACCGACCGTCCGACGACGCGCAAGACGCGCGTGGTCGCGCACAACCAGCAAGTCGTGCGCGCCGACTGGGAGTCGACCGCCGAGCTGCGCGAGGACGACCGGCGGCGCATCGTCGATGCGGTGAAGCTCAGCGTGCGCGACGCCGACGCGGTCGTGCTGAGCGACTACGCGAAGGGGTTCTTGCACCGCGAGATCGTCGACGCCGCGCTGGCCGCGCCGGTCGTGGTCGCCGATCCGAAGCCGGCGAACATGGGGATGTTCGTCGGCGTCACCTGCATCGCGCCGAACGTCGCCGAAGCCGCCCGCGCGACCGGGATTGCGATCGTCGACGATGCCTCGCTCGACCGTGCCGCGCGCGCCCTGCTCGACATGCTGCGCTGCCGTTACGTGCTGGTCACGCGCGGGGAGCACGGAATGTCGCTGTTCACCGCGGACGCGCCGCGCTTCGACGTTCCGGCGGTCGCGCGAACCGTGTACGATGTCTCGGGCGCCGGCGACACGGTCGTCGCCGTGCTGACTCTGGCGCTCGCCGCGAACATCCCAGCCGAAGCCGCGACGCAGCTGGCGAACTTCGCCGCCGGTGCGGTGGTCGAGAAACTCGGCACCGCGACCGCGAGCCCGGCCGAGATCGTGGCGTTGATGGAACACGACCGTGACTGACGGCGGGTTCGAAGCCCCGCTGCTGAGCGAGGATGCCGCGCTCGCCTGGCGCGACGCGCAACGTGCCGCGGGGCGCACCGTCGTCACGACCAACGGCGTCTTCGACCTGCTGCATTCGGGCCACGTCGCCTATCTCGCCTGGGCGCGCGCGCAGGGTGACGCACTGCTGGTGCTGCTGAACGAAGACGCCTCGGTGCGACTGCTCGGAAAAGGCCCGGACCGGCCGCTGGTGCCGTTCGCCGACCGCGCGCGCGTCGTCGCCGCGCTGCGCAGCGTCGATGCCGTGGTCGGGTTCCGCCAGCGCACGCCGGAGACGCTGCTCGACCGGATCCGTCCCGACGTGCACGTGAAGAGCGCGCAGTACCGCCTCGAAGAGCTCCCCGAGCGCCACGTCGTCGAACGGCACGGCGGGACGATCGTGCTGGCGCCGCATCAGCCCGGCCGCAGTACCACCGATCTCGTCGCGATCATCAGAACGAAAACGTGATGGGCGCGTCCTCGGGGAGTTTTGACCGTGCGACGCAACTGACACGCGCCGAGGTCCGGGGGCCCCAGCGTGCAGCGCTGGGGGGCGCGGAGCCTGGGGCGGAGCGCCGTTAAGCGGATGCGCATTGCTATCACCGCGAACGGCCCCGGCGAGTTCGCGGGCTGGGTGCGGCCGCTCGTCGCGGCGCTGCGCGCGCGCGATCCGGCGGTCGAGCTGCACGTCATCGCGGTCCCCGACGACTTCGCGAGCGGACGCGAAGCACGCTACATCGAGGAGCAGTTCCCCGGCGTGCGCGGCTATCCGCCGTCCGACTACCTGCGGCTCGCGCTGGGGCGCGGCGTCGAGGGGCTTCCGGCCGGCGCCGATCGCGTGCAGTATCTCGGCGGAGACCTCTCGCACGCAGCGCGCGTCCACGCGCGGCTGGGCGGGGTCGCGAGCTCGTACAAGTTCTCGCGCAAGCGCTACGCCGCGACGTTCGCGCGCGTGTTCGCGGTCGACGAGGCGAACCGCAAGCAGTTGGTCGACTGGGGGACGCCGGCCGAGCGTATCCGCATCGTCGGCAACCTCGCGATCGACGGCGCGCTCGGCGAAGCGTCGGGCGCCTACGGCGACCCGCCGAGCGAGGCTGCCCGCGACGGGATCGTGATCTTTCCGGGCTCCCGCAAGCACGAGGTCGCGAACCTCTTCCCGATGTTCGTCCGCGTCGCGCTCAACGTGCGCCGGATGCTGCCCGGGGTCGCGATCGCGTTCGCGGGCTCGCCGTTCGTCCCCGATGAGGCGATCGCCGCGGCGCTGGCGCGCGGCGGCGAGC
>CALEOJ010000201.1 GCA_937910425.1 uncultured candidate division WPS-2 bacterium | reverse complement strand
GGCCGCTAACTCGACCGGATCGCCGGTGGGGTCGCTCGAAACGGGCGCGCCATGATCCACCTGCTCGCGTTCGCTGCGGCGGTCGCGACGAACGCGACGATCCTACGAAGCGCGAGCGCCCCGGCGCCGCGCTTCGTGCGTGTACAGCTCGACGTCACCGCGTACGGGATCGCCGGTCGCGGCGAGATCCTCGTCGACCGGACGACCGGGCGCTTCGTGCGTCGCTTCGATGCCGGCCCGGTCTCCGAACGCGAAGGCTGGGACGGCGCGCGCGCCTGGCGGGCCGATGCGACCGGGATGCCGCGCGTGCAAGGTAACCGGGACGAGCGCGCGGCGATCGTCGACTGGTCGCACCTGCTGGCACCGGGCGACGGCGTCTCGCACGAACATCCCGCGCAGCCCGCCGAGATCACCCTCGATCAGTCGTCAGGCGAGGTCACGCGCATCGTGCGTCACATCGGCCATACCAGCGAGCGCACGACGTTCGCGGACTATCGTACCGCGAGCGGTTTCGTGGCGCCCTTCACGATCGCCGACACCTCGGAGAACGGCACCTGGACCGCGCACGTGAGCGGCATCGACACGCCGCGCACGATTCGCGACGCCGCCTTCGCGCCGCCGCCCGAGCCCCGCGACTGGTCGCTGCCCGGTGTCGACGTCGTCACCATGATCGGTCGCGCCGATCTGCCGGTCATTCCGGTCTCCATCAACGGCGGACCGGTGTTGCACTTCTTGCTCGATACCGGCGGACAGAACGTCATCACCCCGGACGCGGCTCGTCGCGCCGGGATCGAACCGGTCGGCGAGGGCACCGTCGGCGGCGCCGGCGCCGCCCTGGCGAAGATTCGCTACGCGAGCGCGCGGAGCGTTCGCGTCGGTGGCGCCGAGATGCGCGACCAGCCGTTCCTGGTGCTCGATCTCGGCGCGACCGCGCCGATCGACGGGATCATCGGCTACGAGCTGCTGGCGCGCTTCGCGGTGCGGCTTGACCTGCAGCGCGGCCGCCTCGAACTCGCCCCGGACGTGCGCGCGCTCTCGCCGATGGGCGTCGCGGTGCCGATGGTCCTCGTCGACCGCCAGCCGCAGGTCGACGGCGCGCTCGACGGGATCGCCGGAGCGATGACGCTCGACACGGGGAGCGCGAGCGCGGCCGACGTCAACACGCCGTTCGTCGTCGCGCACGACCTCCGCACGCGTTACCATGCCGAGGCCGGCGGCTATCCCATCTCGGGGATCGGCGGGCCGGTGCACGCGTATTTCGCGCACGCGAAGGAGCTCCGGCTCGGCGAGTTGAGCGTTCCCGACGTCAACCTCCTGCTCACCGACGCGCACTCCGGTGCCGAAGCCGACCCGACGATCGCGGCGAACGTTGGCGAGCAGGTGCTCCGGCGCTTCGTCCTCGTGCTCGACTATCGCGGCGCGACGATCCACTTCGAGACGCCCTCGCATTAGGGGCGCGCGAGCGCTGCGATCTTGAGCACGGTGTTCCAGTTGCGCCCGGTGGCGCGCGTGCCGAGTGCCGCTTCGATCGCCGGCAGCGTCAGCTTCGAGCGGCCGATCCCGTCGGGGTAGTACGCGTAGATCTGCCGCCCCGATCCGCGGACGATCTCGCGTCCCGCGATCGCCCCCTGCAGCGCTGCGACCGCCGCCGCGCTCGCCGCCAGGGTCAGAAACAGGACCACCACGTGTGCCGGATCGCGCTGGGTTTCGTCCGGAAACGGGTTGCCGGCGACGATCCCGTCCCAGTCATGTGCCGTGCGGATCATGACGTCCGAACGCAGGCCGAGCCGGCGCTGCAGCGCCGAGAACAACGACGCTTCGATCTCCGCCGCCTTGCGCGCCGCACCGCGAAACACGAGGTTGCCGCTCTGCAAGAGCGACCGCGCGTCCTCGAATCCGAGCTCGGTCAGCAGTGCGCGCAGGTCGGACATCGCGACCTTCGCGCGGCCACCGACGTTGACGCCGCGCAGGAGCGCGATGTAGACCGGCATGGCGTGCGTGCTACGGCGACGAGGCCGGTGCGGGCGCGCTCGCGAACGCCGGGTCGCCGAGTTGCCAGAACAGGAACGAGAACTCGTCGGTGGTGAGTGCCTGCGCCTGCGCGCGCGAGCTGCCGAGATAGCCGTGACCCGCGTCGTAGTCGACGCGCAGCAGCACGGGCTTCCCGCTCGACGTCGCCGCCTGCAGGCGCGCAGCGAACTTCCCGACGATCCAGGGTGCGACGCGCGGGTCGTTCGCGCCGGTGACCGCCAGAACGGCGGGATATGCGACCCCGTCTTTCACGTGCACGTACGGGTCGGTCCCGTAGAGCGCGTCCCAGCCCACCTTGTTCGCGATCGTGCCGAACTCCGGGATGTTGGCGGGGCCGCCTTCGGCGAACTCGTCCCGAACCGGGTTCGTATCGCCGACGACGTCGAGCGCAGCAGCCCACAGCTCGGGATGCTGGACGATCGCGTTGCCGATCGTCACCCCGCCGGCGCTCGTCCCGCTGCCGGCGAGCTTGGCGGACGAAGTGTAGTGGTTGTCGATCAGGTAGTGAGCGCAGCCGATGAAATCGTCGACCGTGCGCCCCTTGGTGGCGATGTGCGCGCCGAAGTGCCAGTCCTCGCCGTACTCGCCGCCGCCGCGCGGGTGACACTCGGCGTAGATCGCGCCGCGCTCGAGCCATGCCAGCCGCGTCGTCGAGAACGACGGCCGGATCACGATCCCGTACGCGCCGTAGCCGTCGAGCCAGGTCGGGCGCGCGCCGTCGAGCTGCGCGTCCTTGCGCATCACGATCGAGAGCGGTACCTTCGTGCCGTCCGCGCTCGTCGCCAGCACCTCTTGCGAGGTGATGCCGGAATAGTCGACCGAAGATTTCTGGCGCAGGCCCGTGTCGGTCAGCGCGATGTTCGCCCCGGTGCGGTACCAGCGCGGCGACTCGGTCCATGACTGCAGCGCGAAGGTGATGCCGGGGACCATCGGGTCGGTCGACGTGCTGCCGATCGCGCCTGCGAACGGGAGCTCGACCTCGGTGATGGCACCCGGCGACCCGTCACGATCGACCGCGAGCCGGCGCAGCTTCGACAGTCCCGCATCGAGATCGCGCAGGTAGAGGCCGTCGCCGGCCAGCGCCAATTCCTCGACGACCCGCGTCGACTCCGGCACCGCGACGCGCGCTTTCGCCAGCGTCCCGGTGCGCATGTCGAGCACGACCACGCGATGGTGCGGCGCTCCTTTGTGGGTGCTCAGGTACAGCATGTCGCCGACCGCGTCTCCGGTCGTCACGTCGTCGGCAAAGCCGGCGATCTTCCGCCACGGGGCGTTCGGACCGGTAACCGACGCCGCCGGTGCGACGTAGAGCGCGATCTCGTTCTGAACGCCGTGCACGACCGCGGCGGTGGCCCAGCGCGTACGCGGTGAAACGTTCACAAATCCTGCGTCCTCGGGAGCGAACGGGATCCGCGAGCTCACGCCGTAGCCGAAGACCGCCGGATCGCGCTCGGGGGGCCGCCCGAGCACGTGCAGGCGCGCGACGCCCTTCGTGTCGCGCTCGCTCTGCGGCTGGTTGGGCGGCGCCTTCGGCGTGCGAAAGTAGAAGAACGAACGGCTGTCGTCTCGCCACGACGGCGGGTTGTAGATCGCGCGTTCGATGACGTCCCGGAGCAGTCGTCCGTTGCGCGCCTCGACGACGTGCAGCACCGTTTTCTCCGAGCCCCCCTCCGATATCCCGACCGCGACGTACCGCCCGTCGAGTGAGGGCGAGTAGTAGTCGATCGTGTAGTGCTCGTTCGCCGAGCGCGCGAACCGGTCGGGGTCGAACACGACGCGCTCCGGCCCGCCCGCGATCGCGCGCGCGTAGAGCCGCGTCGTGTTCGCTCGCGCCGCGCGCTTCTGGTAGAAATACGTTCCGCCGACCGGTTGGACGTCGTTCACCGATTCCGTGACGTTGTCGAGCTCGGCGATCCGCTTGCCGAGTGCGGACCGTCCGGGGAGCGCATCGAGCACCTGCCGCGTGTACGCGTTCTGGGTCTTGAAGTACGTCGCCAGCCCGGGATCCTTCGGGTTCTCGAAGTAGCGGTACGGGTCGGTGACGGTCATCCCGAAGTGCGTCTCGGTCACCGCCCGTACCGCCGGCGGAGCCGGCGCCGGCACCGAGGACGCGGCGAGGAGAGCGACGCCGAGCGCGGCGGCGGCGAGACGGGCTGGAACCGGGCGTGTCATGGCGGGAGCGCTACGCGCCCGCGATCGCCTTCACCCGCGCGACGATCTCGTCGGCGTAGTGCGCCGCCTCGTCGTCGGACCGTCCCTCGGCCCACACGTTCACCGAGGCTTCGGTCGCGTCGGGGAGGACGAGCACCCAGCCGTCGGGGCGCGGCAGCCGGATCCCGTCGAGCGTCTCGACCTTGCCGTGCGCGGCCTCGTCGTGCAGCGAGCGCATCACCGCGCCCTTGCGGTCCCACGGGCACGGCACGGAGCGTCCGGCGACGTGCCACTCCGGCAGCATCGCGACGAGCTGCGAGAGCTGCTCGTGCTCGGCGGCGATCAGCTCCATGATCTTCGCGGTCGCGTAGATCCCGTCGAAGGCGGGTTGGAACTCCGGAAAGATCAGCTCGTAGTTCATCCCGCCGGCGAACGCGAGATTGCGGCCCTCGCGCTCGGCGAGCGACATCAGCGACCGCCGGTCGCTGCGCGTGCGCACGATCTCGGCGCCGTTGTCGGCGGCGATTTGCTCGACGACGCTCGGCACGGTCAGCGGCATGCCGATCCGCGCGTGCGGCGTCGCGCGCGCGACGAGCAGCACCAGCAGCGCCATCAGGCGGTTGCGGCCGACGATCTCACCGGCGTCGTCGACCAGCGTGACGGTCTCGCCGTCGGCGTCGATCAGCACGCCGAGATTCGCCTCCAGCGACGAGACGACCGAGGCCAGCTGGTGCAGATGCCGCTCGCGGTCCTCGCGGAACGTCCGCACCTTGCCGGCGTCAAAATACGCGTTCAGCGCGATCTGCTCGACGCCGAGCTGGCCGAGGATCTGGGGCAGCACGATCGACGCGTTGCCGTACGCGTAGTCGATCACGACGCGGAAGTTCGCTTCGTGCAGCGCCTTGGCGCCGAGTGCCTGGACGAAGGCGCCGGAGTAGCGCTCGAGCGCGCGCGAGGGGAAGTCGAGCCGGCCGACCTCGTCCATCGGCGTACGCCGGAAGTCTTCGCGGAAGAACAGGTTTTCGATCTTGCGCTCGGTGCCTTTATCGATCCCGATCCCGGTGTGGTCGAAGAACTCGAAGACGATCGCGTTCGGGTCGTCGGTCGCGACGCGGACGTGGACGCCGCCGTCGCTGCCGACGCGCACCGCGTAGCGTGCCAGCGGGAGCGGATACGACCGCAGATCGAGGACGTTCACGCCGACCGAGAGGAGGCCTGAGATGATGCAGCGGTTCATCACCCGCGCGGCCGGATGCGTGTCGCGGCTGGTCATGACCGTCTGCCCGGGCTTGAACCACGTCCCGAACGCCTGGCCGAGCTTGAGCGCGAACTCGGGGGTTATCTCGAGGTTCGCGAGGCCGCTGATCCCGCCGGAGCCGAACAGCGAGCCCGGCCACTTCTGGCCGTAGATCAGCGACATCGAGACGATCGAGCCGGGATTGACCCATTTGTCGGGCCACAGCTTCAAGTGCGCGTTCACCGTCGCGCCGGCGCCGATCGTGCAGCCGCGCCCGATCACGCTGTTCTCGTTGACCTTGGCGCGCTTCTGAATCGTGTTGCGGTCGGCGACCGTGCAATCGCTCAGCGACGCCTCCTCGCCGACGTAGACGTCTTCCCACAGGACGCTGCGGCAGACGACCGCGCCGCGCTCGACGATCGTGCGATCCCCGATCACCGCGGGCCCGGAGACCGACGCGCCCGCCGCGATCCGCACGTCGCGGCCGAGCACGACCGGACCCTCGATCTGCGCGTCCGGATGGACCCTCGTCCCCTCGCCGGCGTACACGCCGGGCGCGATCTCTCCGCCCGGAAACGCGATGCGCACTTTGCCGGAGACCGCATCGTAGTTCGCCGCCTGATACTGTTCCAGGTTGCCGATGTCGGTCCAATAGGCGTCGATCACGTAGCCGCCGAGCTTCGCTCCCTCGCGCAGCATCTCGGGGAACAGATCCTTCGAGAAATCGTACACCTTGCCGCGCTGCATGCGGTCGAGGATCCCCGGCTCCAGGACGTAGATCCCGGTATTGATCGTATCCGAGAAGACTTCACCCCACGAGGGCTTCTCCAGAAACCGCACGATACGGCCGGACTCGTCGGTAACGACGACGCCGAACTCGAGCGGGTTCGTCACCCGCTGCAGCGCGATCGTGACGTCGTTCCCCGCTTCCTTGTGGTGCCGCACGACCGCGCCGAGGTCGAGATCGGTCAGCGCGTCGCCGCTGATCACCAGGAACGTCTCGCCGGCGAGCAGCTCGTGCGCCATCTTCACCGCACCGGCCGTGCCGAGCGGCGTGTCCTCGACGACGTAGTGCATCTTCACGCCGAACGCCTCACCGTCGCCGAAGTACGACTCGATCTCGTCGGCGAGGTAGTGCAGCGTCGAGACGACCTCGTCGAAACCGTGCCGCTTCAGCAGCTCGACGATCAACTCCATCACCGGCTTCCCAGCGACCGGCGCCAGCGGCTTCGGCCGGCGCGATGTCAGCGGGCGAAGACGGGAGCCCTCGCCCCCAGCCATCAAGACAGCTTTCACGGCGTAGACCTCGGACGGAGTTTGCTCAGGGCGCTGCAGAGGCGCGCGAGGCGCGGGTCGGACGCGAGGGCTTCGACGCTGGTCGCCAGCTTCCGGCGCCAGTTCGGGTACTCCGTCGACGTCCCCGGGACGTTGACCGGCGCGCGCTCCTCGAGCAGGTCGTCGAGTTGCGCCATCACGATCGCGCAGGGTGTCGCCGCGAGGTAACGGTTCGCGGCGACGATGACCGCAACGTCGTCCTCACGCTCGCCGGCAGCGAGATCGCCGTGCGCGATCAGCGTCTCCAGGAGCAGCGCACGATCCCGTTCGCGGGCGGCTCGCTCGGCGTCGAGCGGCGTCTCCAGCATCCCGAGCCGGTCGCGAAGCTCGGCATCCTCGCCGCGCAGCCAGGCCGCGATCGTCGGCAGATCGTGCGTCCCGGACGTCGCGAGGGCCAGCTGCGGGTACTCCTCGGGCGCAGCGAACGTACCGTCCGCCCGGCGCTCGAAGAACAGCACGCGGTACGAGAGGATCCCGCTCGCCTCCATCAGCTCGCGAAACCCTTCGGGGACGGTTCCCAGGTCCTCGCCGATCACGACGCAGCGTTCGCGCACGCTGGCGAGCGCCACGATCCCGCGCAGATCGTCTACCGGATAGTCGACGTACGTCCCGCTGCGCGGAGCACCGCCGCGGGGTATCCAGTACAGGCGCGCCAGCGAGAACGCATGATCGATCCGCAGTGCGCCGGCGTCACGGCAGTTGGCCTGGACGACCGCGAGCAGCTCGGCGTAGCCCGCGCGCGCGAGTCCGCGGGGATCGAGCGGCGGGAGCCCCCAGTCCTGGCCGAGCGTGTTGAGCACGTCGGGCGGCGCGCCGACCGAGACCTCGGTGACGTACGCTTCGGCGTCGGCCCACACGTCGGCCGCGTTGGCGGCGACGCCGACCGCGAGGTCGCGGTAGAGGTGCACGCCGTGCCGCGCCGCGTCGTCGGCGAGCGCGGCGAGCTGCTCCGCGGCGAGCCACTGCAAGTACATCGCGAAGCCGATCTCATCGTCCTCGGACGCGGCGAAGAGCGCGATGTCGGGCGAGGCCGGGCTGCGGAGCGACTGCGGCCATGCGGCGAGGTCGCGGCCGTACTTGGCGACCAGCGCCTCGAACACGGCGAAGCGGAACAGCGGCTGTCCGCGCGCCGCGCACCACGCATCGAACGCTTCTCGGCGCGCTGGATTGCGGCCGAGTGCCTCGAAGCACCTGCGCAGAACCGAATCCTTGTAGGCGGCGACTCCGGCGTAATCGACCTCCGCGACGGCGCGCACGGCGGCGAGCGTTTCGACGAGCTTGTCGTCGAGGCCATCATACTCGGCGACCTCATCGACCGCGATGTAGAGCCAGTTCAGCCAAATGCGCGAGGCGGCGGCGTAGGGGCTCGCGGCTTCGGGATCGTGCCGGAACGTCGCGTGCAGCGGGTTGATTCCGACGTATGACGCGCCGCGCTCGCCGAGCAGGCGGCACACGGTGCGCAGATCGGCGAAATCGCCGATCCCGTGATTGCGCTCGCTGCGCAGCGTGTAGAGCTGGAGCGCGATCCCCCAGGTTCGGCCGTGCACCTCGTACGCGCGCAACGGGACGACGACGACGTGCGTCGTGCCGCGGCCGTAGGCATCGACCGTGAGCGTCAACCGGTGGATCCCGAGCGGCTGCGGTCCGGCGACCGCGATGCGGCGTGTGTCGTAGGTCGACTCGGCGCGGTGGTCGGCGGAGACGACCGGCGCTTCCCGCAGCGCGACCGTGCCTTCGTCCGAGGTCCCGTCGTCGCGTTCGAGCGTCCAGCGCAGCCCCTCCGGCCACGACATCGCGGGCAGCGTCACGTCGATGGAGAGCGTCTCGTTCTCTCGCAGCACGACCGTCGGGGGGACGAAGCCGTGCGGTTCTTCGGCGAGCAGCGCTTCGAACCGCGCTACGGTCTCCGGCGCGGCGATGCGGCTCGTCCCGAGCGCGTCGACGTAGGTGCGCGCGACCAGGGCGCGGCGCGCGCTCATCGGACGCTTCCGGCGAAGAGCGCGAGCGAGCGCGAGATCATCGGGTAGACGGAGACGTCGTCGCTGGGGACGTCGCGCTGCGCGCCACCTTCGATCCCGGTGTCGAGCACCAGCGACCACGAGATGTGGCGCAGGTCCGGGAGCGTGAACGCGACGTCGTCGGGCGCCGCGTTCATCGCGACGAACAGCATCGGGCGCGCGCCGAAGAAGCAGCCGATCGTGCGCCCCTCGTGCGCCCAGTCAGCCGGCGTCATCTCGTGTCCGTCGGCCTTCATCCACGCGATGTCCTTGCGCCCGCTCGCGTCGACCGGCGCGCCGCGGAAAAACGCATCGCGTTTGAAGGCGGGATGTTCGTGCCGCGTCCGCAGCATCGTCTTGACGAACTCGGCGAGCGCGAGGTCGCGCGGGCTCGTCCCGCTCCAGTCGAGCCACGAGATCTCGTTGTCCTGGCAGTAGGCGTTGTTGTTGCCGCGCTGCGTGCGGCCGTGCTCGTCGCCCGCCAGCAGCAACGGGACGCCGAGCGAGAGCAGCAGCGTCGCGATGTAGTTTCGCTTCTGCCGCTCGCGCAGGTTCACGATCTCGGGATCGTCGGCCGGGCCTTCGACACCGCAGTTCCAGCTCAAGTTGTCGTCGGTCCCGTCCCGGTTGCCCTCGTGGTTCGCCTCGTTGTGCTTCTGGTTGTACGAGACGAGATCGTTCAGCGTGAAGCCGTCATGCACGGTCACGAAGTTGACGCCGGCGCGCGGGCGGCGGCCGTGGTGCTCGAAGAGATCCGACGACCCGGCCAGACGGGAGGCGAGTTCCGGGAGCACGCCGCCGTCACCGCGCCAGAAGCGCCGCACGGTGTCGCGGTATTTGCCGTTCCACTCCGACCAGCCCGGCGGGAAGTTGCCGAGCTGATAGCCGCCCAACCCGACGTCCCACGGCTCGGCGATCAGCTTGACGCGCGAGAGGACCGGATCTTGCGCGAGCACCTTGAAGAACGCCGCGTCGCGGGCAAAGCCGTTACTCTCGCGCGCGAGCGCCGGCGCCAGGTCGACACGGAAACCGTCGACGTGCATCTCGTCGACCCAGTAGCGCAGCGAGTCCGTCACCATCTGCAGAACGCGCGGATGCCGCAGGTCGAGCGCGTTGCCCGTCCCGGTGACGTCGTCGTAGAAGCGCCGGTCTTCGGCGAGGCGGTAGTACGAAGCGTTGTCGATCCCCTTGAACGAGAACGTGGGGCCGAGATGATTTCCTTCCGCGGTGTGGTTGTAGACGACGTCGAGGACGACTTCGATCCCGGCTTCGTGCAGGTGCTTCACCATCGTCTTGAACTCGTTCGGGTCCGATTGCAGATAGCGCGGGTCGGGGGCGAAGAACCCGATCGTGTTGTAGCCCCAGTAGTTGTGGAGCGTCTGCTCGACCAAGCGCCGGTCGTCGACGAACGCATGAACGGGCAGGAGTTCGAGCGTGGTGACGCCGAGGTCGTGCAGGTAGGCGATCACCGCCGGCGAGGCGAGCCCGGCGAACGTTCCGCGCAGCGCCGGCTGGACCGCCGGGTGCTGCACGGTGAACCCCTTGACGTGGAGCTCGTAGAAGACGGTCTCGGTCCACGCAACACCGGGCCGATGATCCTCACCCCAGGTGAACGCCTCTTCGAGGACGACGCACTTCGGCATCGCGCTCGCGTTGTCGCGCCGGTCGAACGAGAGATCTTCACGCTGCGCGCCGATGCGGTAGCCGTACTGCGCGTCGGTCCAGCGCAGCTTGCCGGCGAGCGCCTTTGCGTACGGATCGAGCAGCAGCTTGTGGTGGTTGAAGCGGTGGCCGCGTGCCGGTTCGTACGGTCCGTAGACGCGGTAGCCGTACAGCATCCCTGGCCGCGCCTCCGGCAGGTAGCCGTGCCAGACCTCGTCGGTGTACTCGGGGAGGACGATGCGCGAGATCTCGCGCCGCCCGCGCGGGTCGAACACGCACAGCTCGACCCGCTCGGCGTTGGCGCTGAAGAGCGCGAAGTTCACGCCCTTGCCGTCCCACGTTGCACCGAGCGGGTACGGAAGACCCGCCTCGACGCGCGGCCGCGCCGCGATCACGGGGCGAGCCAGATCGCGGAGAGCGGCGGCAGGGTGAGGGACAAGGAGAAGGGGCGCCCGTGCGCAGGGCGGTCGGCGGCGGTCACCGAGCCACCGTTACCCAGGTTGGTTCCGCCGTACGCCGCGGCGTCGGTGTTGATCAGCTCGGTGTAGTCGGCGCGGCGCGGCACGCCGACCGTGTACCGCTCGTGACGCGTGCCGCTGAAGTTGCAGACGCACACGACGTGGCCGTCGCGCTCCGCGTCCCAGCGGATGAACGCAACGACCGCGTTGCGCCGGTCGTCGTAGGCGATCCACTCGAAGCCTTCCGGCTCGGAGTCGCGCTCGTGCAGCGCCCCGCGCTCGCGCGCGATGCGGTTGAGGTCGCGCACCAACCGCTGCATGCCGGCGTGCGGTCCGAACTGCGCGAGGTGCCAGTCGAGCGAGGCCTGCGCCCGCCACTCGGCGCGCTGCGCGAACTCGCCGCCGGCGAAGAGCAGCTTCTTCCCCGGGTGCGCCCACATCAGCGCGTACAACAGCCGCAGGTTGGCGAACTGCTGCTCGTCGCCGCCCGGCATCCGGCTCAGCAGCGAGCGCTTTCCGTGGACGACCTCGTCGTGCGAGAGCGGCAGCACGAAGTTCTCGCTGAACGCGTAGATCAGGCCGAACGAGATCTCGTCGAGATGGTGTCCGCGATACAGCGGATCGCGCTCGAGGAAGTGGAGGGTGTCGTGCATCCAGCCCATGTTCCACTTGTAGCCGAAACCCAGGCCGCCGACGTCGGTCGGCGTGGTGACCCCCGGCCACGCGGTCGACTCCTCGGCGAACGTCGCGATCCCCGGTACCTGGCCGTAGACGGTCGCGTTCAAACGCTGCAGGAACGCGACCGCTTCGAGGTTCTCGCGCCCGCCGTCACGGTTCGGAATCCACTCGCCGTCCTTGCGCGAGTAGTCGCGGTACAGGATCGAGGCGACCGCGTCGACGCGCAGCCCGTCGAGGTGGAACTCGCGCAGCCAGTACAGCGCCGACGCGATCAGAAAGTTCGCGACCTCGATGCGCCCGAGGTTGAAGACGTACGTCCCCCACTCGCGGTGGAAGCCTTCGCGCGGATCGGCGTGCTCGTAGAGCGGCGAACCGTCGAACATGCCGAGCGCGTGCGCGTCGGTCGGGAAGTGTCCGGGGATCCAGTCGAGGATCACCGCGAGTCCGGCCCGGTGCGCGGCGTCGACGAACGCACGAAAGTCGTCGGGTTCGCCGAAGCGGCTGGTCGGCGCGAACCAGCCCGTCGTCTGGTATCCCCAGCTGAGATCGAACGGATGCTCCGTCACCGGGAGCAGCTCGAGGTGGGTGAAGCCGAGCTCCGCGACGTACGGGACGAGCTGTTCGGCGAGCTCGCGGTACGTCAAGAACCGGTCGCCGTGCTCGGGAACGCGGCGCCACGATCCGAGGTGGACTTCGTAGATCTGGATCGGCGCGTCGCGCCGTTGTTTCGCTCCGCGAACCGTCAGCCAGTCGTCGTCTTTCCAGACGTGCGCGGACGGGGCGGCGACGATCGAGGCGTTTCCGGGGCGCTTCTCGCTGCGGAACGCGAACGGGTCTGCGCGCAGCGGCAGCAGGTTACCGTGCGGACCGAGCAGCTCGTACTTGTAACGGGCGCCGGATTCGACGCCGGGCAGGAAGATCTCCCAGATACCGGCCTCGCGCCGCAGCCGCATCGGATGAATCCGGCCGTCCCAGTAATTCCAATCGCCGACGACGCTGACGCGCGACGCGTTCGGAGCCCACACCGCGAAGCGCGTGCCGCGCACGCCGTCGATCGCGTCGGGATGCGCGCCGAGCACGCGATAGAGATCGAGATGGTTCCCTTGCGCGAAGAGCCAGATGTCGAGCTCGCCGAGGATCGGTCCGAAGCGATACGGATCGTCGAGGGTGACCGGCCCGAGCGGATACCGGACCTGCAGGCGGTAGCGGTGCGGCATCGCGACGACGAACGCCTCGAAGACGCCGGCCGCGCCGATCGGCTCGCCCTCGCCGAGGACACGCTTGTCCTCGTCGACCACCGCGACCGCGAGTGCCCCGGGCAGAAACGCCCGGACTACCGTTCCGGTTCCGAGCGGGTGCGGCCCAAGGACCGAGAACGGATCGCCCTCGCGGCCCTGCTCGATCGCCTCGAGGCGGTCGGCGGATATCGACACGTCGAACACTTTCCTGGTTCGTTACCCCGCGAACGTCGAGGGGCCTACACAAGCGGGCGCGCACCCTGCGGGCGGCCGGCTCGCGATCAGGCTGCCGGCGCGTCGGCGTGCAGAGGCAAGACGTGACCGATGAGGTGCTGTGCGATATCGGCGTGGACCGGTTTTGAGAACCAGAAGCCCTGGCCGAGCTCGCATCCGAGATCTTGAAGCTTCGAGAGTTGCTGCTCGGTTTCGATCCCCTCCGCCAACGCTCCGAGGCCGAGGCTGTGCGCGAGCGCCACGACGGTGCGGGCGACCACCGCGCTCCGCGGGTTCGACGTTATTTGACTCACGAACGAGCGGTCCACTTTGAGGACTTTCAGGGGGAACCGCGTCAAGTACCCCAGCGACGAGTAGCCGGTCCCGAAATCGTCGATGTACAGCTCGACGCCCAGCTCGCCGACTTGCGCGACCGTCGCGGCGATCGTCTCGAATTTTTCCATCAGGACGGTCTCGGTGATCTCCAATTTGAGGCTTGCCGGGGTCAAGTCATTGTTCTGCAGCGCGGCCCGGATCTCGGCCAGGAGGGTTTCCTGCGCAAACTGTTTGCTCGAAAGGTTGACGCTCATGGTCAAGGTGAGATCACCGGACTGCACCTGCCAGGCGTGAATCTGCCGGCATGCTTCGTGAAGCACCCAGCGGTCGATCGGTATGATCGCGCCGATGCTCTCGGCTTCGTCGATGAACTCCGCCGGCGGTAGCATACCGCGCTCGGGATGATTCCAGCGCACGAGCGCTTCGAATCCCACTACGCGGCAGTGGTCGAGCGACACGATCGGCTGATACTCGACGCAAAATTCTTGCCGCGCGATCGCCCGGCGCAGGTCCATTTGAAGGTTGAGGAGACCCACCGCGCGCGCGTGCATATCGAAGTCGAACAGCACGTGCTGCGCGCGGCCACGTTCCTTTGCTTCGTACATCGCCGTATCCGCATCGCGTAAGATCTGTTCGGGTTTGTCATAGGTCGACGACCCGATGGCGATCCCCATGCTCGCCGTGGTGAACACTTCGAAGCCGTCGAGATCGAACGGGTGCTGGAGCGCTGCCTGAACCCGTTCCGCGACGAGCCCGGCGTCGACGGTTCCGCGCAGCTCCGAGATGAGGATCGCGAACTCATCGCCGCCCAATCGCGCGACGACGTCTTCGGGCCGCACGCAACGTTCGAGCGTGCGCGCTACGTGCACCAGCAAGCCGTCCGCCATCACGTGTCCCAAGCTGTCGTTGATGATCTTGAAGCGGTCGAGGTCGATGAAGATGACGGCAAACCTGCTCGTGGGATGCCGTTTCGCGCGAGCGATCGATCGCCGCAGGCTGTCGCTGAAAAAGGCCCGGTTGGGCAGTTGCGTGAGCTCGTCGTGAAACGCCTGACGCTTGTTCGTTTCCTCGGCTTCGTTGCGCGCCGTGATGTCGTGAGCGACCTTCACGAACCCGCGCGGCTTTCCGTCGACGTCCGGTTTGAGCCGCGTCATCTCGCCGCTGGCATAGAAGAGATCGCCGCCCCGGCGCACGTGCCAACCTTCGTCCGGAGCATGGCCGTCTCTCTCGGCCGCTGCGAGTTCGGCGGCGGGAACCCCCCGAGCGATCGATTCGGCGGTGTAGACGAGCGAGAAGTGTTTCCCGAGCACTTCGGCTTCCCGGTAGCCGAAAACGTGTTCGGCGCCTGAATTCCAGAGCAGGATACAGCCGTCCAGGTCGATCGAGAAGATCGCGTAGTCGGTGACGCCCTCGATCAGCAAACGGAGGCGCTCCTCGCTTTCACGTAAACGCTCCGACGCCAGATGGCCGTCGTTCGAGTCTTGAACGATTTTCGTGAAGCCCGTCACCGTACCGCCGGCATCGCGCAACGGCTGCACCGTGTCCGTGCACCAGAAGCGCGTCCCGTCCTTGCGGACGTGCCAGCCGTCGACTGACTCTTTCCCGTGCTCCAGCGCTGCGCGCAACTCTTTTCCCGGCCGCCCGCTCGCGATGTCCTCAGCGGTGAAAATCAGCGAATAGTTTTTCCCGACGACTTCGTGCTCGTCGTACCCGAACGTCTGCTTCGCGCCGGAATTCCAGGTCGCGATCCGTCCGTCGGCGGAAAGCGAAAAGATGGCATGGTTGGTAAGGCTCTCGATCAGGCGTTGATACTGATCGAGCGGCTGGCCGACCGATGCCGGTCCGCTATAGGTTACGTGCGCACCCGTGTTCTTCGCGGCGAATCGCTCCATCGGCTCTGAATGCGAGCCAGACGACTTTGCGGCTCGCGACCCAAGTGTCTGCCACCTCAGCGGCGAGTCTATCTCACCCCTCATACCCAGAAGGCCGGTGCGGCGCACGTCGTGCCTTCAGACCGGTCCGAGGGCGTCCGCCAAGACGTTTTCTGCGGGCGGAGCCGCCGAACGCGACCTGCGGGCGCTCAACCGGGTGGCGCCGGTCCGCCGTAAGCGGCGAGCTGATCGATCAGCTTCGCGACCAGGCCCGTCCAACCGGTTTGGTGTGAGGCGCCGAGTCCTTCGCCGGTCTCGCCGTGGAAGTACTCGTAGAACAGGATGTGATCGCGCCAGCGCGGGTCGGTCTGAAACGGCGCGCTCTCGCCGAGGAACGGGCGGCGCCCGTTCGCGTCGCGGCGGAAGATGCCGACCAGCCGGTGCGAGAGCTCGAGCGAGATCTCCCACAGCGTGAGCATCCGACCCGAGCCGGTCGGGAACTCGATCGTGTACTCGTCGCCGAGGTAGTGGTGGAACTTCTGCAGCGCCTCGATCAACAGGAAGTTCAACGAGAACCAGATCGGGCCGCGCCAGTTCGAGTTGCCGCCGAACAGCCCGCTGGTCGACTCCGCCGGCTCGTAGTCGCAGCGGAACTCCTCGCCGCCGAGCTGCAGCACGAACGGGTGCTCCAGATAGTAGCGCGAGAGCATGCGCACGCCGTGCGGTGAGAGGAACTCGCTCTCGTCGAAGACGCGCCGCAGGATGCTGCGCAGCCGCTCCGGGCTGCAGATCGCCATCAGGCGGCGCTCGTGCACCCCGCCGGCGTCGAGCTCCGCGACGTTTTGCGCGAGCTCCGGCCGGTTCGCCAGAAACCACTCGACCCGTTTCTTGAGATGCGGGAGATGGTCGAGCATCGCGGCCGAGATCGTCTCGACGGCGAAGACCGGAACGATCCCGACGACGCTGCGCACGCGCAGCGGGATGCGCTCGCCGTCGGGCAGGTCGAGCTGGTCGTAGTAGAACTCGTCGGCCGGATCCCACAAGCCGCGCTCGTCGTCGTCGAGCGAGTTCATCGCGTCGGCGATGATCAGGAAGTGCTCGAAGAACTTCGAAGCGATGTCTTCGTAGATGCTCTCGACCTTGGCGAGCTCGACCGCGATCGCGAGCATGTTGAGTGCGTAGACGGCCATCCACGACGTGCCGTCGCTCTGCGCGAGGTAGGCGCCCTCCGGCAGCTGCTTGCCACGATCGAACGGCCCGATGTTGTCGAGCCCGAGGAAGCCGCCCTGGAAGACGTTGCGCCCGGCGACGTCCTTGCGGTTCACCCACCAGGTGAAGTTCATCAGCAGCTTCTGGAAGACGCGTTCGAGGAACCGGAAGTCACCTGCGCCGCCGTTGCGCTTGGCCTCGATCTTGTAGAGACGCAGCGCCGCCCAGGCGTGTACCGGCGGGTTGACGTCGTCGAACGCCCACTCGTACGCGGGCAGCTGCCCGCTCGGATGCATGTACCACTCGCGCGTCAGCTGGATGAGCTGCCGCTTCGCGAAATCCGGATCGATCAGCGCGAAGGTGACCACGTGGAAGGCGAGGTCCCAGGCGGCGTACCAGGGATACTCCCACGTGTCGGGCATCGACAGCACGTCGTCGTTGTAGACGTGCGTCCAATTCGCGTTCCGGCCGTGTTTGCGCGACTGCGGCGGGGGCGGCATCAGCGGATCGCCGTTCAGCCAGTCGCGCACGACGTAGTTGTAGAACTGCTTCGACCAGATCATCCCGGCGAACGCGCGGCGCTGGATATCCGCCGACTCCGTGTCGAGCGGACCGCGCGCGAGCATCGCGTAGAACCGGTCGGCCTCCCGTTCCCGCAGATCGAACGTTGCGTCGAAGTCCGCGTCGATCCCGGCGGCGTCGGGGTCGTCGCTGATGCGGAGCCGCACGGTGCGCGAGGCGCCCGGTTCGATCAGCCAGCGGTAATGCAGAGCGGCCTTCGAGCCGGTGTGCGCGGGGTTGATCCCATCGCGGTCTTCGCCGCGGACCGCACGATCGATCCCGCTCTTCACGAACGGCGCGGGTGAGGGCACGTTGAAGGCGCGCTCGAAGTCGGTGTCGTTCTCGGTGAAGAGCAGCTCGGTCTCGCCGCCGTCGGTGAAGATCCAGCGCTTCCCGAGCGTCGCGTGCTCGGCGACCAGCACGTTCTCACCCGGCCTGCCCTCAGCTCGTCGGAGGGTTGGGCGAGGCACGCCGGCCTTCCACGACCACTCGTTGCGGAACCACAGCTGCGGAAGGAGGTGCAGCGGCGCGTTCTCGCGGCCTTCGTTCGTCGCGGTGATGCGGACCAGAACGTCGTCGACGTCGCGCTTCGCGTACTCGATCGTGACGTCGAAGTACGCGTCGTCCTCGAAAACGCCGGTGTCGATCAGCTCGTACTCGCGCGCCTCACGGCCGCGGCGCGCGTTCTCCTCGCGCAGCTGCGCGTAGGGAAACGCGCGCTGCGGATAGCGGTAGAGCGCCTTGAGGTAGGCGTGCGACGGAACGGCGTCGAGGTACCACCAGTATTCCTTGACGTCCTCGCCGTGGTTGCCCTGATGACCGCCCAGCCCGTAGAAGCGCTCTTTGATGATCTCGTCGCGCTCGTTCCAGAACGCCGGTGCGAAGCACAGCCGCTGGTGGTTGTCGCAGATCCCCAGGATCCCGTCCTCGCCCCAGCGGTACGCGCGCAGCCGCGCCATCTCGAACGGGAAGTAGTCCCACGCGTTGCCGTCGGCGCTGTAGTCTTCGCGAACCGTCCCCCACTGGCGGTCGCTGAGATACGGGCCCCAACGCGGCCAATGCTGGGCCCGCCGCGCGGCGGCCTCGATCCGCGCGCGCTCCGGATTCGACTCCATCGTGATCTCTCGCCGCACCGGTGCAAGGTTTCCTGTCCGTGCTCGCGCGAAAGCGGCGGTCCCCCATTACTCAGGAGGTGTTTTTTGGCATAGGCATATATGATCACGCCTGGGTGCACGGGGCCCAATGGTGAGACGCTCGCACTCGCCGCGACGAAGAGCCGCGAGATCGTCGTTCAAGACGCGAGTACGGCGACATCAGGACTCTGGTGGACGCGGTCCACGAAAACGTGAGCCAGAACTTCGCGATGATCAATCTGCTGAGCCTGGAGATCGGGGATCCGGCGGCGCTCTTGCTCGTCAGCGAGTCCGAGACGACGCTCACGCTCACCCCGGTGCTCGGCGGGTTGGGGAATCTCACGACCTGGGACGTCGTCCCCGGCGGCAGCGCGCTGGCGGTGCGCCCGACGATCAACTCGTCGCTGAATCTCAACGTCGCGGGCAACGGGCCGTAGACCTAACGCTCGTGATCGCGCTGTTCGCCGCGCAACGCGATCCCGATCGCGGCGAGGATGACGATCGCGCCGAGCGCGGTTGCAGCGCCGAGGCGCTCGGTGAAAAGCCAGGCCGCGAGCACGGCTGCGATCACGGGCTCGAGCAGCGTCATCGTCGAGACGAGCGTCGCGCTGAGCACGCGTACCGCCGCGTTGAGCGCCGTGTGCCCGAACAGCTGCGAGAACAGCGCCATCGCCACAATGCCGCCCCACGCACGCAGGTCGGCCGCCGGCGGGAGGTGGTCGTGCGCGAGCGCCGCGCCGAGGGTGAGGAGCACCGCGGCGTACGCGTACGTCCGCGACGTGACCGCCAGCGTGTCGTAGCGGCGGTCGATCCCGCGCACGACGATGAGGTATGCGGCGATCGCCACCGCGCCGGCGAGCGCGAGGACGATGCCGAGCGGCGTGTTGGTACGATCCGGCGCGCCGACCACGATCGCGACGCCGGCGATCGCGCCGATGATGCTGGCCGCCGCGTACGGATCGACGCTGCGCCGGCGCAGGACCGCATACGCTTCGGTCCACACCGGCGTCGAGCAGACGAGCAGCGTCGAGATCGCGACCGACGCGAAGTCGAGCGATCCGATCCAGGTGGCGAAATGGACCGCCAGCAGCGCTCCCGCGAGCGCGAGACGCCGCTCGGCGGTCGCGTCGATCGGACGCAGCCGCCCGCGGGCGGCGGCCAGGACGACCAGCGGCAGTGCGCCCAGGGTCAGCC
>CALEOJ010000200.1 GCA_937910425.1 uncultured candidate division WPS-2 bacterium | reverse complement strand
GCATCTCCGCGATCACCCAGGGGAAGGTGTATGCCGCGCCCGCTTCAACGCGCTCATGGACAAGATCCGCGGCGTCCTGACGCCGGCGCAGCGCACGGACTTCGACGCCAAGCGGGCGGCGATGCGCAATCGCTCCGGCCAGCGCTGATCGCGTGAGCCGCACCGCGGCGACGCTCGCGCTCGTCGTCGTCGCCCTCCTCGTCACCGGGTGCGGCCCCCGCGGGGGCGGCGGCCGCGCGCGCTCGGCCTCCTCGCCGAACCCTGTCCCGACCGCGGCGGCGCGTGCGACCATCGTGCATGCGACGTCGTCGATCTCGGGCGTCATCGCGCCGCTGCAGAACGTCGCGATCACCAGCCAGCTCGCCGAGCCGGCCGACGACGTGCGGGTGAACGAAGGCGATCGCGTCCGCGCGGGCGAGGTGATCGCCGTGCTCGACACCGAGGATCTGCGCGCGCAGCTCGCCCAGGCCGAGGCGACCGTCGAGACCGACATTCGTAGCGCCGCCGCGGCGGACGCCAAAGTCACCCAGTCGCGCTACACGCAGCGGCTCAACATCGGCCAGAGCGGCGATCAGGTGCGCGCGGCGAGCGCAGCGCTCGCGCAGGCGCAGCAGACGCTGGCGAACGACGGTACGAACCTGACGCGCGATCGTCAGCTGCTCGCCGACGGCTACATCGCGCAGAGCCAGTACGACCAGCAGGCGACGCAGGTCGCCAACGATCGCGCCGCGGTCCGCACCGCGCAGGCGAACCTGGAGTCGGCGCGCACCAACGAGCAGGTCAACGGAACGCAGAACGTCGGCCTCCAGGCCGCGAACGTGCAGTCGACGTTGGCGGAAGCGAACGCGGCGCACGCGACGATCGGTCAAGCTCGAGCGCAGGTCCGCCAATTGCAGGCGCAGATCGCGAAGGCGACGATCCACTCGCCGGTCGACGGTGTCGTGGTCAACCGCAACCTGAACCCCGGCGAGTATCCCGGGGGACGGACGATCTTCACGGTTCAGCAGCTCGACCACGTCTACGCCGAGCTCAACGCGTCGAGCACCGATACGTTCGCGATCCCGGTCGGTGCGCCGGTCACGCTCAGCGTCGCGGGGAGCGGGACGCGCACGTACAGCGGTTCGGTCGTCGCCGTGCTCGGGCAGGTCACGCCCGGTTCGACGAACTTCACCGTGAAGGTGCTGGTCGCCAACGCGGACGGCAAGCTGCAGTCCGGGTTGCCGGTCACGGCGATCGCGTCGCTGCCGCCGGTGAGCGGCGTCGGTATTCCGACCACCTCCTTTCTCGACGAGACGCACACGACCGTGATGATCGCCGACGACCAGCTCGTCGACGTCGTCGCGAAGACCGTGCACGTGCACGAGCTCGCCTCCGACGGGACGACCTCGATCGTCAGCGGCCTCAAAGCGGGCCAGGTCGTCATCTCCAACGGCCAGCTCGGCATCAGCGACGGGCAATCGATAGCACAGAACTGATGCGCCTGACGCAGCTTTTCGTCAACCGGCCTCCGCTGGTCTTCGTGGCGATCGCGCTGGTGACGCTGATCGGAATATTCTCGCTGTCGACGCTGGTCCAGCAGAACTTCCCCAACGTCGACTTCCCGACGATCAACGTCAGCGTCGGCTATCCGGGCGCGCCGCCGTCGGAGCTGCGCGATGCCGTCGTGCGCCCGATCGAAGACGCGATCGCGGGCGCGCCGAACCTCGACCACATCAACACCTCGATCCAGCAGAACCAAGCCTCGATCTCCGCGACGTTCACCCTCGACTCGGATCAGACCACCGATCTCGTGCAGGTGCAGAATCGCGTGCAGACGGCGCGCGCGGCGCTACCCGCCGATTTGCCGGCGCCGTCGATCCGCACGTTCGACCCGGCGCAGGCGACCGTCGTGACGCTCGCGCTCACCTCGAACACGCTGAGCAGCGCCGGGCTCTCCGCGATCGTCACCGACAAGATCATCCCGGCGCTCGAACAGGTCGGCGGCATCTCGAACGTCGGCGCGAGCGGGACGGTCACGCCGGCGCTGGAGGTGACGGTCGATCCGAACGCGCTGGCGGCGTTCGGCTTCACTGCGAACGACGTCGTCAGCGCGATCCAGTCGAACAACGTCCGCGCGCCGGGCGGCATCGCGTACCTCGGCAACCGCGAGACGTCGATCGACGTTCGCGGCGACGTGCAGTCCCCGCAGTCGGTCGCGAGCCTGCTGATATCGGGATCGACCGCGGTCCTGCGGGGCGTGACGTCGCCCTCGGGGACGGTCACCCAGAAGTACACCGGAACGAACGGAACGACGAACCAGGCCTTGGCGCTATCGGCGGGCGCGAGTTCGGGCGCCGGCGCCACGGCGACGAACCCGTTCTCGACCGCGCCACGGCTGCCGCGGATCGGCGACGTCGCGGCGGTGACCGACTGGTACGAGCCCAAGCGCGTCGCCTCGTACGTCGACGCGCGCCCGACGATCACGCTCAACGTGCAGAAGGCGACCGGCGCCAGCGAGGTGACCGCCTCGCGAGCCGTGCAAGCCGCGCTGCCGGGGATCGAAGCGCAATTCCCCGACGTCGCGTTCCGGGTGCTCAACGTGCAGGCCGACTTCACCGAGCAGCAGCTCTGGGGCGTCCTGCAGACCCTGATCGAGGGGATCGTCTTCACCGGCGTCGCGATGCTGTTCTTCTTGCGGTCGTGGCGCAACGCGCTGGTGGTGATGATCGCGATCCCGACCTCGCTGTTCGTGACGTTCTTCGTCATGAAGCTGATGAACTACACGATCGATACCGTCTCGCTGCTCGCGATGACGCTGATCATCGGGATCCTGGTCGACGACTCGATCGTCGTGTTGGAGAACATCGGGCGGCACTTCGAGGACGGTGAGGCCCCGCGCACCGCGGCGATCCTCGGGCGCAGCGAGATCGGCGCCGCGGCGATCGTCATCACCCTGGTCGACGTCGTCGTGTTCTTGCCGATCGCGTTCCTGCCGGGGCAGACCGGCCGGTTCTTGAGCGAGTTCGGCGTGGTCGTCGTGATCGCGACGCTGACCTCGCTGGCGGTCTCGTTCACGATCACCCCGGCACTCACCGGCAACTGGTCGCTGCTCTCGCGCTGGCGTCCGCCGCGCTTCATCGACGCGTTCAGCCGCGGCTTCGCGCGGCTCCGCTCGTTTTACGCCGAGCGCGTCCTGGCCGCGGCGCTGCGTCATCGCGTGCTCGTGCTCGGGTTCGCAGCCGTGCTGACGGCCGGCGCGATCGCGCTGATCCCGCTGGGTTACATCGGCTTCGAGTTCATCCCGGCGGTCGACCGCGGCGAACTCTTCGTGACGGTGCAGTTCCCGACCGGGACGCCGCTCACCACCACCGACGCGGCGATCCGCACCGTCTCGAGCCGGTTCCTCGAGTTACCCGACGTCCAGCGCATCACGTCGACCTCGGGGACGAGCCAGGCGGGCTTCGGCGGCGGCGTCGCGCTCGGCTCCACCGGCCAATTGCGCGTCTTCCTCGATCAGAACCGCAAGCATTCGACGGTCGAGATCGCGCGAATGATGACGGCCCTGGGGCACAAGCTCGTCCCCGATGCCCGGGTCATCGCCGTCCCCGCGACCGGCACGCGCGGCGGCAATGCGCAACCGATCGACGTGACGGTCACCTCGACCCGCGGCGAACCGGATGCCTACGCCGGCGCGGTGCTGACGGCGCTCGAGGACACGCCGGGTACCGCGAACGTCAACAGCTCGGCGCTGCAGTACTCGCCGCAGATCGACATTCAATTCGATCGCGATCGCGCGCGCGCGCTGAACGTCGACATCGGCTCGGCGTCACAAGCGGTTCGGGCGGCATTCGGCGGGACGCTGGCGACCCAGTTCGACACGAACAACGGTGCCAAGTACGTCCAGGTCCTCTATCCGCGCGCGGACCAGACCAGCCTGGGAACGCTGCGTGCGATCGCGCTGCGCTCGCGCAGGGGGACGATCGTCCACCTCGGCGACATCGCGGTGCTGCAGAACGCGCCCGCACAAGCGCTGATCACGCGGGTCAACCGCCAGACGGTGATCCACATCGGCGCGAACGTACAGCCCGGCCTCGCGCAGACGAACGTGCAGCGCGCGTTCATGCAGCGCGTGAAAGCGCTCAACCTGCCGAACACGGTGGTCGTCGGCGCGGCGGCCGGCGGCAACCAGCAGAACATCGCGCAGACCGTCAACGGGCTGGGGACGGCGCTGATCCTCTCGTTCGCCCTGGTCTATCTGCTGATGGTGGCGCTCTATAACGCCTACCGCGCCCCGCTGGTGATCATGTTCTCGATCCCGGTCGCAGCGATCGGCGCGTTCGGCGCGCTGGCCCTCACCGGTCAGACGCTCAACCTGTTCTCGCTCATCGGCGTTATCATGCTGGTCGGACTCGTCAGCAAGAACGGGATCCTGCTGGTCGACTTCGCGATCCTCAAAGTCGAGGCCGGACTCGACAAGCTCAGCGCGATCCAGCAATCCGCGCGCGAGCGCTTCCGTCCTATCGTCATGACCACGGTCTCGATGATCGCCGGCATGTCGCCGCTGGCGCTCGCCCTCGATCCGGGCTCGGCGGCGAAACGTTCGCTCGGAACCGTCGTGATCGGCGGGCTCATCAGCTCGCTGCTGCTCACGCTCGTCGTCATTCCGATCGTCTATCTCTGGATCGCTCCGGGCCCGCCCAAGAAGGTCGAGCAGCATCGGCCGGCCGGCGACGGCGCCCTGGTCCCCGTCCCGGTAGAGTCGCACTGATGTCGCTCACGCGATTGTTCGTGGAGCGACCGACGCTGGTGACGGTCTTTCTCGCGTTGGTCCTGCTGGCCGGCGCGATCGCCGGTTCGACGCTGGTGCAGCAGCAGTTTCCGAACGCCGACGTGCCGTCGATCCAGGTGCTGGTCAGCTATCCCGGCGCGTCGACCACCGAGATGCGCGACGCGATCGTGCGCCCGCTCGAAGACCAGCTCGCCGGATCGCCCGACCTCGACCATCTCGAAACGTCGATCCAACCCGGCCAAGCCTCGGTCGTGGCCGTCTTCGCGCTGACGTCGAACCAGAACAACGACCTGGTGCAGGTACAGGGGCGCGTGCAGAACGCGCAGCGTTCGCTGCCCAACGACGTCACGACGCCGCAGATCGCGATCTACAATCCGAGCCAGGCCGTCGTCGTCTCGCTGGTGCTGCGCTCGCGCGGTCTCTCGGTCGGCGACCTCTCGTCGCTGACGATCAACAAGATCGTCCCTCAGCTCGATCAGATCTCGGGCGTCTCGTTCGTTCAGGAGAACGGGACGGTGACGCCGTCGATCCAGGTGAACGTCGACCCGCGGCAGCTCACCGCGTCGGGCTTCACCTTGACCGACGTGGTCAGCACGATCACCAGCAACAACGTCCGCTCGCCGGGCGGGATCCTCTACTCGCCCAACCGCGAGACGAACCTCGACGTGCGCGGCGATATCCAGAACGTTGCGACCGTCGCCGGCTTGCTGCTCAGCAACGGCGGCGCGGCGACGTCGACAGCGACGAATCCGTGGACGACACAGCCGCGCTTGTTTCGGATCGCCGACGTCGCGAACGTCCGCGACACCTTCGAGACGCAGCGGGTCTACGCGTATTCGAACGGCGAGCCGTGCGTCACGCTCGACATTCAGAAGTCGGCCGGCACCAGCGAAGTCGAAACCTCGCGCAACGTGCTGGCCGCGCTCCCGGCGCTAAGCCGCACCTATCCCGACGTTCAGTTCGGCGTGCTCAACGTCCAGTCGACCTACACCGAGCAGCAGTTGGTCGGCGTCGTGCGGACGCTGATCGAGGCGATCGTCTTCACCGGGATCGTGATGCTGCTCTTCCTACGGTCGTGGCGCAACGCGCTGGTCGTCATGATCGCGATCCCGTCCTCGCTGCTGGTGACGCTCGGCGCGATGAAGCTCGCCCACTTCACGCTGGACACGGTCTCGCTGCTGGCGATGACGCTGATCATCGGGATCCTGGTCGACGACTCGATCGTCGTGCTGGAGAACGTCGAACGCCATTTCGAGCGCGGTGAACCGCCGACCGAGGCGGCGATCACCGGACGCAGCGAGATCGGCGTCGCCGCGATCGTCATCACGCTCGTCGACGTGGTCGTCTTCTTGCCGATCTCGTTCCTACCGGGTTCGGTCGGCCTGTTCATGCGCGAATTCGGGTTGGTCGTGACGGTCGCGACGCTGACCTCGCTGTTCGTCTCGTTCACGGTGACGCCGACGCTCGCCGGCCGCTGGGCGCTGCTCTCGCGCTGGCGGCCGTGGGGAATCATCGAGTCGTTCACCGAGCGCTTCGAAGCCGTGCGCGAAGCGTACGTGGAACGGCTGCTGACGTGGGGGCTCGAACACGACCGCACCGTCGCGATCGTCTCCGCGCTCTCGCTCGTCTTCGCGCTGGCGCTGATCCCGCTCGGACTGGTTGGCTTCGAGTACATCCCGCCGGTCGACCGGGGCGAGCTCTACCTGACCGTGACGTATCCCAGCGGCACGCCGCTCGATACGACGCGTCGCGGAATTCTCGCAATCGAAGCGATCGTCGATGGGGTCGACGATCTGCGATCTGAATCGTCGACGGCGGGCGCGTACCTGGGACAGCTCTCCGGTTTCATCAACAATCCGGCGGTGGGCCAGATCGACGTCTACCTCAAGGACGGGCGTGCGCACTCGACGGCGTACTGGGTCGCGCAGCTGCAATCGCAGGCGCAGCGCGCGGTTCCGCTCGCGAAAGTGGTCGCGGTCCCGGCGACCGACATCGCGGGCGGAAACGCGCAGCCGATCGACGAGGTGATCTCGAGCGTCGACGGCCATCCGGAGCCGTACGCGGCGAAGGTCGCCGCCGCGCTCGCCGCGACGCCCGGCGCGATCGACGTCACGACCTCGGGCGTGGCCGACGCGCCGCAGGTGGCCGTGGAATTCAACCGCGAGCGCGCACGCGCGCTCGATGCGAGCATCGGCACCGCCTCGACCGCGATCCGCGCCGCCTTTGCCGGCGACCTGGCGACGCAGTTCACGGGTCAGGACGGACTCAAGAACGTCTTGGTGACGTATCCGCAAACCGCGCAGACCTCGCTCGCAGCGATCGAGGCGATCCCGATTCGCGCTGCAAACGGCTCGATCGTCCGCGTCGGCGACATCGCGCACCTCGTTCAGGCCCCCGCGCCGCCGATGATCGAGCGCATCAACCGGCAGAGCGTGATCTATGCCGGCGCCGACCTTGCACCGGGCGCGAAGCTCTCGAACGTGCAGCGTGCCTTCGCGCAACGGCTCGCCGCGCTGCAGCTCCCGGCAACCGTCACGGTCGCGGCTGCTGCCGGCGGCAACGAGCAGCAGGTCAGCGCCACCGTCAAAGGGATGACGATCGCGCTGCTGCTCTCGATCGTGCTGGTCTACCTGCTGATGGTCGCGCTCTACAACAGCTACCGGACGCCGTTCATCATCATGTTCGCGGTGCCGGTCGCGGTCGTCGGAGCGCTGGGATCGCTCGCGCTCACCGGCCAGACGCTGAACCTGTTCTCCCTCATCGGGTCGGTGCTCTTGATCGGCCTCGTCACCAAGAACGGGATCCTGCTGGTCGACTTCGCGAACCGCCGCCGCAACGAAGGCCTCGATCGCATCGCTGCGATCCACGAGGCGGCGCGCGAACGGTTCCGCCCGATCATCATGACGACGGCGGCGATGATCGCCGGGATGCTTCCGCTGGCGCTCGCGCTCGATCCAGGCGCGCAGGCGGAGCGTTCGCTCGGCACGGTCGTGATCGGCGGCCTCGCCAGCTCGCTGCTGCTCACGCTCGTGCTGGTCCCGATCGTCTACATCGCGCTCTCCCCGAAGCGAGAGCCGGCTCCCGTGCGCGGCGACGGCCCGTTCGCGCCCGCCACTGAACCGCCGCTGTTCGACGCACCCACCCACTGACGCGAGCCGGAGCGCTTCGTTCGGGAGAAACGCCCAGCGTTGGGTACAGCGTACGCTGTGGTGTCGCGCACGGAAGGTTGGGCGGCTAACGCCGCCCTTCCGTCGCAAAACTGTTTGCCGCCCGTGCGCATCACGCCACACGACACCCCCAAAGGTTGGGCGGCTAACGCCGCCCTTCCGTCGCAAAACCGTTTGCCGCCCGTGCGCATCACGCCACACGATACCCCCAATGTCACCCTGAGCTTGTCGAAGGGCGAACGATCGTCCCCCGCTGACTCGGGGCCTAGCGCTTCATCCCCCAGCGCACGACCGTTCGCGATTCGACCGCGCTGAACAGCCCCTCGACGAGGATTCCGAGGATCGAGATCACCACCAGGCCGGCGAAGATCTGCGGCGTCTGCAGATAGTAGCGCGCGGTGTTGATGTACCAGCCCAGACCGCCTTGCGAACCCGCCACGCCGAAGACGAGTTCGGCGGCGACCACGGTGCGCCAGCCAAATGCCCAGGCGGTCTTGAGGCCGGTGAGGATATACGGCATCGCGGCGGGGAGCAGCACGTCGACGACCAGCCGCGGGCCGCGCAGGCCAAGATTTCGCGCGACCATCTGCGTCGTCGCGCTGATCGTGCGGAAGCCGGTGTCGGTGTTGATGGCGACGGGCCAGATCGTCGCCAGCGTGACGATGAAGATGATCGAGCGATCGCTCAGCCCGAACCAGATGATCGCCAGCGGCAGGATCGCGATCGCGGGCAGCGGGTTGAGCACTGCCGTCAGCACCGCGAGCAGGTCGCGCCCGACCGAGGAGAACACCGCCAGCGACGCGAGTGCGAAGCCGATCAGCGCACCGATCAGCAGCCCGGTCAACAGCGTGTGCAGCGTGTGCAGCGTGGCGGCGGGGATCTTTCCGTTCGCGACGTCGGTCCACAACTGGTTCGCGACATCGAGCGGTGAACCGACGAGCAGCGCGGAGACGTGCGAGAACGACACATACGCCTGCCAGATCGCCAGCAGCGCCAGGATGACGATCGCGTAGCGCAGCGGCGCCGGCAATCGCAGCCACGGATCGCGGACGCGGGCCCTCATTCGACCGCCGTTTGTACCGAGTGGCGCGCGGAGTCGGGCGTGATCAGCAGCGAGCGCAAGTGGTGCGAGAGGCGCAGGAACTCCGGCGTGTCCATGTCCTGCGCGGCCGACGTGTCGACGGTCTCGACGATGCGGGCCGGCGTCGTCGACATCACCGCGACGTGATGGCCGAGAAACACGGCTTCTTGGATCGAGTGCGTCACCAGCACGATCGTCACGCCGGTCTCGCGCCAGATCGCGTTGAGGTCGAGCTGCAACTGCGAGCGCGTGATCGCGTCGAGGGCGCCGAACGGCTCGTCCATCAGCAGGATGCGCGGTTCGAGCGCCAGCGCGCGCGCGATCGCGCCGCGCTGCTTCATCCCGCCCGAGAGCTGGTGCGGGTACTTGTCGCCCGCAGCCTCGATCCCCACCAGCCGCAGCATCGCACGCGCGCGTTCGCGCGCGGCCTCGCCGCGCATCTCCTTCGCGACGCCGAGCGCGTAGACGACGTTGTCGAGCACCGTCCGCCACGCGAAGAGCTGATCGAAATCCTGGAACACGACGGTGCGATCCGGGCCCGGCTCACCGATCGGCACGCCGTCGAGCCGGATGCTGCCGGCGGTCGGGTGCAGAAATCCGGCGATCGCTTTGAGCAGCGTCGTCTTGCCGCAGCCCGAAGGCCCGATCAGCACGAACTTCTCACCGCGCCGCACCACGAAGTCGGCGGAATCAACCGCGCGAAATCCGTCGTACTCGATCGCGACGCCGGAGCCGACGACCAGCGGCTCGCCGATCACGGGCTCCGTCACGCGGCGCACTTTCGCAACAGATCGATCAGCGCCGGCTTTTCCTCGAAGCCGACGCCCGGCGCATCCGGCAGCCGCACGTACGAGTCCTCGACCGGAATCGACTCGGCGAAGCCGCCGAACGGCTGGAACACGCCGGGATACGACTCGTTGCCGCCCAGACCCAGGCCGGCTGCGATGTTCAGCGACATTTGGTGTCCGCCGTGGGGGACGCAGCTGCGCGGCGACCAGCCGTGTTCGCGCAGCATGTCGAGCGTGCGCAGGTATTCGACCAGCCCGTAGCTGAGCGCGCAGTCGAACTGCAGCACGTCGCGCCCGGCGCGCATCCCGCCGTAGCGGATCAGGTTGCGCGCGTCTTGCATCGAGAACAGGTTCTCGCCGGTCGCGGTCGGGTGCGGATAGCGCTCGCCCAGGCGCGCCTGGAGCTCGTAGTCGAGCGGATCGCCGGCTTCCTCGTACCAGCGCAGACCGTACGGTGCCAGCGCGTCCGCGTACGCGAGCGCCGTGTCGAGATCGAAGCGTCCGTTGGCGTCGACCGCGAGGCGCGAGCCGTCGCCGCCGAGCACCTCGATCACCGCTTCGATCCGCCGCAGATCCTCGTCGAGCGGCGCGCCGCCGATCTTGATCTTCACGGTGCTGTAGCCGAGCGAGAGGTACCAGCGCATCTCGTCCTGCAGCGCCCGCAGATCCTTGCCCGGTTGATAGTACCCGCCGGCGGCGTAGACCCAGACGCGCTCGTCCGCCTCGCCGCCGCGATAGCGGTCGGCGAGCAGACGGTAAAGCGGCTTGCCTTCGATCTTCGCGACCGCGTCCCACAGCGCCATGTCGATCGTGCCGACCGCGACGGAGCGTTCGCCGTGCCCGCCGGGCTTCTCGCCGCTCATCATCAGCGCCCAGATGCGATGCGGGTCGAAGTTCGTCTGCTCGTCGTTGAGCAGCGCCTCGGGCGGCGCGCCGAGGACGCGCGGCACGAAGCGCTCGCGCATCAGTCCGCCCGCCGCGTAGCGTCCGTTCGAGTTGAAGCCGTAGCCGATGACGCACTGTCCGTCGCGCACGACGTCGGTGACGACGGCGACCGTGGAGGCGGTCATCTGCGAGAAGTCGATCCAAGCGTTGCGGATGTCGGAATCGATCCGCGCCGGCCGCTCGACGATCTCGACGATGCGCACCGTGCTAGTCGCCGACCCCGCCCAGGGTGCCGGGATAATCGATCTCGTGCATCGACGCCGGGACTTTGCGCAGCGCGCCGATCGACTGCATGAACTTCGCCATGGCCAGAAAACCGTGCGGCGTCGTGCTGAAGATGACGTCCTTGCGGCGCAGCCAGCCCTCGAAGTCGTGCGCCGAGACCTTGCCGCCCGAGTCCACCGAGAGGACCTCCGAGGCCTCGCGCGGGTGCGCCTTGAGGAATTGCGTCGCGTCGAGCAGATCGCGATAGAACGTCTTGACGAACTGCGGGTGCTCGTCGGCGAACTTCGGGTTCACGTACACGCTGTTGAACGTGTGCGGTCCGAACACGTCGAAGCTGCGCGCGATGACGTGCCCGCCGGCCGCCACTTCTTGATACTGGAACGGGGGCGCCGAGAGGTGCGCGGTGAGCTGGCCGACCTGCAGCGCCTGCATCCCCGAGGGGTGGTCGATCGCGACGATCGTGGTGTCGAGCGCGTGCGCGTTGCCGAGCTCGTTGGCGGCCGCCTTTCGCAAGGTCAGCGACTGCAGCGAGTCCAGCGACGGCATCCCGATCTTCATGTCGGGCTTGAGGTCCTTGACGCTCTTGATCGCGTTGTCGCGGGTGACGAGCCAGACCGACATCTGGTTGAGCGACGCGAGCACTTTCCAGCCGACGCCGCGGTCCCAGCCGGTCAAAAACGGCGGGATGCTGCCCGCGCCGATCTGGATCTGGTTGGCGATGAACCCGTCGCGTACCGCAGCGGTGCTGCCGAGCACGATCCAGTTGACCTTCGTCTGAGGAAACTGCTTCTCGAGCGACCGCTGATCGCGCATCACGATCAGGTTGCTGTAGCTCAGCCCCGGCTGATAGGCGATCGTGACCTCCGCCGGTGCGTCGTTGGGCGGCGGCGCGCCGCTGCCGCTCAACGGCAGAGCAGCGAACGCGACGGCGAGGGACGCGACGGCGAGCGAACGGGCAAAGCGCATGCGGTCTCCTTCGGATCAGGCGTGAACGGCGGCGAGCGCGTCGCACACCGCGGCGGTAACGTCCGCGGTGCGTGCGGTGCCGCCGAGATCAGGAGTCCGCACTCCCGACGCGGTCACCTCCTCGATCGCGCGCATCAAGCGCGCCGCGTTCTCGCGTTCGCCCAGGTGTTCCAGCATCATCACCGCGGTCCAGAACGCGCCGATCGGGTTCGCGATCCCTTTGCCGGTGATGTCGAACGCCGAGCCGTGGATCGGCTCGAACATCGAGGGGAAGCGGCGCGACGGATCGAGGTTCGACGTCGGCGCGATCCCGATGCTGCCGGCGAGCACCGCGGCCAAGTCGCTCAGGATGTCGGCGTGCAGGTTCGTCGCGACGATCGTGTCGAGACTCTTCGGCTTGGCGACCATTCGCACGGTCATCGCGTCGACCAGCTCGCGGTCCCAGCTCACGTCCGGATAGTCGCGCGCCACTTCGACGGCGACTTCGTCCCACAGCACCATTCCGTGCCGCTGCGCGTTCGACTTCGTCACGACCGTCAGGTGCTTGCGCGGCCGGCTCCGGGCCAGCTCGAACGCGAACCGCTGGATCCGCTCGACGCCGGCGCGCGTGAAGACCGCGACCTCGGTACCGACCTCGATCGCGTGCCCGCGATGCGCGCGCCCGCCCATCCCGGCATACTCGCCCTCGCTGTTCTCGCGCACGATCACCCAGTCGAGATCGCCGCGTTCGCAGTCGCGCAGCGGGCTCGAGAGCCCCGGCAGGATGCGCGTCGGGCGGACGTTGGCGTACTGGTCGAACGGCTGGCAGATCGCGAGCCGCAGACCCCACAGCGTGACGTGATCCGGAACGCTCTGGTCGCCGACCGCTCCGAAATAGATCGCGTCGAACGCGCGCAGCGCGTCGAGCCCGTCGGCCGGCATCATGACGCCGTGCTCGCGGTAGTAGTCCGACCCCCACGGAAAGTGGGTGAACGCCAGGCGGAGCTCCGGGTCGAGCCGCTGCAGCGCTCCGAGCACCTCGATCCCGGCCCCGATGACCTCCGGGCCGATCCCGTCCGCCGGGATGGCCGCAATCCGATACGAGCCCATGGGGCCCAGGATACGCCGCGCGGCCGCCAGGATCGAGCGCCTGGAAATGCAAGATCGTTGCGTTGAGCGCAACGAATGACGGCGAGACGATCGGCTTCGCCGAGCTCGAGATCTTTTTGGAGTTCTCCCGCACCCAGCACCTCGGGCGGACGGCGGAGGCGCTCGGCCGCAGCGTCTCCTCGATCCAGCGGGCCGTGCGGGCGCTGGAGGTCCGGCTCGGGGTGCCGCTGATCGAGCGCGACGGCCGGCGGGTGCGGCTGCTCCACGCCGGGCGGGTCCTCGCCGACGAAGCCGCGCACCCAAGTGCGCCTCGGCCACATGTTCTCGCTCGGACCGACCCTGGTGC
>CALEOJ010000199.1 GCA_937910425.1 uncultured candidate division WPS-2 bacterium | reverse complement strand
CCGCCAGCGCGGCGCCCGCCCCGAGCGCGAAGCCCTAAGCCAGACGCGAGGCGGGAGTCAGAACGACCCCGCCTCGCGAACCTGGCGTCGTGATCCGCATCGTTGGTCTGGGACCGGGTGATCCGGGGCTGCTCACGCTGGGCAGCCGCGAGGCGCTGCGTGCGGTCGGCCGCGCGGCGACCGTGCTCGCACCGCCCGAGCTGGTCCGTTTCCTCGAGAGCGACGGCGTCACGATCGAGCGCGCGCTGATCGTCGACCAGGGGCTGTTCCTGCGCGGCTCGGCCGAGGTGATCGATACCTTCGTCGCGCGCATCGACGAGCGGGATCTGGGCCTGGGCGTGCTCGGCAACCCGCTCTCGGATTTCCTCGGGTTGCCGATGCTGCTGCGCGCGCTCGACCGACGCGCGATCGAGGCGGAGATCATTCCGGGGATGCCGCGCGCGACGCTCTCGGCGTCGATCACGATGCCGCTCCTTCCGCTCCCGCCCGGGTCGACGCACCATACCTGGGACGACCTGGTGGAGATCATGGCGCGGCTGCGCCGTTCGTGCCCGTGGGATCGCGAGCAGACGCACGCGTCGCTCGTGCGGTATCTGATCGAAGAGACCTACGAGGTCGTCGACGCGATCGAGCACGGCCACGACGGCGAGCTGAGCGAAGAGCTGGGTGATCTGCTCTTTCAGATCGTGTTCCACTCGCAGCTCGCGACCGAGCGCGGAAAATTCTCCGTCGCCGACGTGATCGACGGACTGTCGAACAAGATGATCCGCCGCCATCCGCACGTGTTCGGCGACGTCGCGGTCGCCGACATCGACGCCGTCTGGGCGAACTGGGAGCAGCTCAAATCGCAGGAGACCGCCGGGCTTTCGCGGTCCTCGAAGCTCGACGGGATTCCGAAACACATGGGCGCACTGCAGCGCGGTCAGAAGATGCAGGAGAAGGCGGCGCGCGTCGGCTTCGACTGGGCCGATCCGCGCGACATCACCGAGAAGCTCCACGAGGAGCTGCGCGAACTCGCCGACGCGCGCTTGCGGGCCGGCGATCTGAAGCCCGAGGATCCGCACGTGCGCGAGGAGCTGGGCGACGTGATCTTCACCGTCGTGAACCTCGCGCGCCGGCTCGGCATCGACGCCGAGGGGGCGGTGCGCGACGCGAACGACAAGTTCGAACGCCGCTTCCGCTACATGGAAGCCTACGCCGTGGCGAGCGGACGGCAGCTGAACGACATGACACTCGACGAACTCGAGGATCTGTGGCAACAGGCGAAGACGGCAGCGTAGAGGTCCTCATCCGGGTGCGGATGAGCGCGCACGACGCGCACTACGGCGGCGATCTGGTCGACGGCGCGCGCGTCCTGGGCTTGTTCGGGGACGTCGCAACCGAGCTGCTGATCCGCCACGACGGCGACGAGGGGCTGTTCGTCGCGTACGACCTGGTCGAGTTCAAGGCGCCGGTCCACGCCGGCGACTACATCGAAGCTCGCGGCCGGATCACGCGCGCCGGGTCCACCTCACGGACGATGGAGTTCACCGCGCACAAGGTGATCGAGGCGCGGCCCGAGCTCTCGCCCTCCGCGGCCGACGTGCTGGCCGAGCCCTTGCTGGTCGTGCGGGCGCGGGGCACCTGCGTCACCCCGAGGGCGAGCCAGCGTGGCGCCGCCCAGGGTGATGGGGCCAACGAGGCAACCCCTAGGCGGTAAGCGAAACGTAAGCGACGCCCGGGACAATCTCCGGCGTGCCCGTTCCGACCTCGGGTGACTGACGGGCTGTGCATCGGCTTCTCGATATCGTTCCGCAAGGAAGGTTCGCCTACATGATTCAGGATCAGTCGCAGTCGTCGTTCGGTCTCGCGCCCAATGTCGCGGCAGGCCTCGCATCCTTCTTCAGCTGGATCGGCGGGCTCGTCATTCTGCTCGGCAAACCGCCGCAGCAGTGGGTCCGCTTCGTCGCCGTCCAGTCCATCGTGCTCTGCGTCGCGTACGTGGCAATCCAGATCGCGTTCGCCATCGTCAACATCATGCTCAGCCTCGCGCACCTGGGAGCCGTCGTGCTCGTCCTGTGGCCGATCAGCATGCTCTTCGGGTTGGCGTTCTTCGTCTTCTGGCTGATCGCGACGATCAACGCGTTCCAGGGCAAAGCGTACAGGATCCCGGTGATCGCGGCGTACGCCGACCGCTGGTCGGCCGCCTCGACCGCGCTCTAGAAACCCTCGCTCGCGAGCTGCGCGCCTTCCGCGAGGTTGCGCAGCTTCGCGTACGCGACCTCGCGAGACATCGGCGCCATCCCGCAATTGGTGGAGCAGACGATCCGCTCGTCCGGCAGATGTCGCCGTGCGAGCGCGATCGTCGCGGCGACGTCCTGCGGCGTCTCGACCCGCTCGCTCGCCACGTCGATCACGCCGACCGCGACCGTTTTGGTCCCGGCCAGTTCCAGCACGCCGGGCGGGACGTGCGAACCCGCCAGCTCGATCGAGATCTGATCGACGCTCGAGCGCGCGAGCAGCGGCAGGACGTGTGCGTACTGATCCCAGCGGTCGCCGAGATTCGATTTCCACTCCACGTTGGCGGGGATCCCGTAGCCGTAGCACACGTGCACCGCGGTCGTGCAGCGCGCACCGCCGAGCGCGGTGTCGAGCGCGTCGATCCCCCATTCGGCGACCTCGTCGAAGTAGACGTTGAACGCCGGCTCGTCGAGCTGCACGACGTCGACGCCGGCCGCGACCAGATCGGCGATCTCGTCGCGAATCGCGAACGCGAACGCGAACGCGAGCTCAGAGCGCTTCCCGTATGCTTCGTCGACGACCGTGTCGACCAGCGTCATGGGGCCCGGGATCGTGATCTTGAGCGGGCCGCGCGTCAGCGTGCGCGCGAACCGCGCGTCCTCGCCGAACACCGGCCGCACCCGGCGTACCTCGCCGGTCACCGTCGGGCAGACCGCGTCGTAGCGGTCGTCGCGGATCCCGCGGCTCTGCCGCTTCGCGGCGTCGACGCCTTCGAGCCGTTCGGAGAAGCCGTGGACGAAGTGCTTGCGCGCCTGCTCCCCGTCGGTGACCGTGTCGATCCCGGCGCGCAGCTGCTCGGCGACCGCGATCCGGGTCGCGTCACGCTGCGCCTCGGCCAGCTCCGCGCCCTCGAGCCGCCAACTCGGGAAGATACGCTCGGGCTCGGCGAGCCAGACGGGCTTCGGCAGACTTCCGGCGATCGTGGTGGAGAACGGCATGAGCCGCCGTTCGCCGCACGGAATCGCGTCCCGTTGCGACTCGACAAATTCATGAAAGTCTCGCGGCTGGCGAAGCGGCGCGCCGAAGCGAAGGACGGGATCGAAGCCGGCCGGATCACCAAGGAAGCGCGTCCGCTCAAGCCCGGCTACGAGGTAAAAGCGGGTGACGTGCTCGTCATCCACTATCGGACCAAATTTCTCACCGTGCGGGTGCTGATGGTTCCGGAGCGCGTACTGCCCTCGCTCAAGCCGGCCGACATGTACGAGATCGTCGACGAGCGCAAGGACGATCCCGTCGACTGGCTCCGCTGACGTGCCCGAACGCTCGAGACTGTCGGCTGATGCGAAGGACGCGGTGGCGCGCGACGTGCCGGTCGATCCCGGCGCGCGCGTGGCGCTGCGGAACGGCCTCGCGTACTACGGCGGCGTCGAGGTCGCCGGCGAGCTCGTGTTCCGCACGCGGCGCTCGGCCGTGGCGCGCCTGGCCCGGACGCTGTTCGAAGAGC
>CALEOJ010000198.1 GCA_937910425.1 uncultured candidate division WPS-2 bacterium | reverse complement strand
ACCTTGCGCGGCTCGCCTATCCCGCCGCGACGATCGCGCCGGAGATCGCCGCGGTTCCCGCGCTGCAGCCGCTGCCGGAGCGCGCCGAAGATGCGTTCGCCGAGATCTTGCGCGGCTGGCTCGAATCGAGCGGTCCGGTGACCGTCGCCGCGCTCGCGGAGCGGTTCGCCGTCGATCCGGCGACGGTGGAGATGGGGCTGCTCCGGCTGGAGACCGAGGGCCAGGTTCTGCGCGGCCGTTTCCACGGTTCCGGCGACGACGAGTGGTGCAACCGCCGCGTGCTCGCGCGCATCCACCGGCTCACGCTCGGCCAGCTGCGGCGCGAGATCGAACCAGTCAACACCGCGGAGTACGTGCGCTTCCTGCACCGCTGGCAGCACGCCACGCCGTCGTCGCGCCTGCACGGCATCGACGGGACGCTGCAGATCATCAAGCAGCTCGAAGGCTACGAGATCCCGGCGGCGGCCTGGGAGGCGTCGATCTTGCCGGCGCGCGTGGCGCGCTACAAGCGCGAATACCTCGACCAGCTCTGCTACTCCGGCGAGGTGATGTGGGGCCGCCTCTCGCCGCACCCGGCCCTCACGCCGCCTGAAGCTGAAGAGCGGCAGCGCCGCATCCGGCCGACGAAGCTCTCGCCGATCGCGCTGTTCAAACGCGAGGACGCCGAGTCGCTGATCGTCGCCCGCGACGGTGAAGCGAACGCTGCGCTCTCGCACGCTGCGCGTGAAGTGCTGGCGGAGATCGACCGCCGCGGCGCACCGTTCTTCGCCGACATCGTGCGCGGCACGAAGCGGCTCCCGAGCGAGGTGGAAGAAGCGCTCTGGCAACTCGTCGCCGCGGGGCTGGTGACCGCCGACGGCTTCGATGCGCTGCGATCGCTGATCGACGCGAAACGCCGGCTCGGCGAAAAAGGCTTGCGCGCGCGGCCGCGGTCGTCGAGCGGCCGCTGGACGCTGCTCACCGCCGCGACCGAACGGATCGATCCGGAGTCGTTCGCGCGCCGGCTGCTCGAGCGCTGGGGCGTTCTGTTCCGCGACGTCGTCGCGCGCGAGACGCTCGCGCCGCCGTGGCGCGAGCTGCTGCGTGCGCTGCGCCGGATGGAAGCCCGCGGCGAGATTCGCGGCGGCCGCTTCGTCTCGGGCTACGTCGGCGAGCAGTTCGCCCTCCCGGAAGCGATCGAAGCGCTGCGCGCCGCGCGCCGCAGCGGCGACGATTCCGAGATCGTCGACGTCTCTGACTACGACCCGCTTCGCGTCGCGACCGCGCTGATGCGCGGCGCGGAACCCAAGCAGTTGCGCTCGGCCGTTTCCTAACCGGAACCGCGCGGATCGGTCAGCGCGGGGGCTCCTTTGGCGGGTTCACGGGCTCACCGCGGGCCTCCGGTCTTTCGCCGGGGGCGGACCGCGGCCCGGACGGTTCCTGGAAGATCACATCGAGACCCGGGCCGCGAAACGATATCGGAGGGACAGCGCACGCCTGCGGGAGTGCCTCGCGAGGCGTCGTGATCCAGGCGCTGCCCTGGTGTGCGGCGACGTTGATGTAGGCGGCGTTCGCTCCCCAGCTATGCGCGCAGTCGGTGCGAATGACCACTTCTTGGCTGCGCGCGTCGTATTCGTCGGGGATGATCGGCCATCGCCGTATCGTTTCGTCATTCGCCCGGACGTAGGCGCGCAGTGCGGCGGTGGCATCGATCGCGCGCCGCAGCATCGCGGGGTCGTGATTCAGCACACCGCGTGAGAGGTACGCTGCGCCGACGGCGACATTGGCTGCGGACTCTCGCAGCGGATAGAAGTCGCGGTGCGCGGAGCGCGCGCAAGCATCGAAGAGCGGCGCGGCCGCAGACGCCTCTTCGGCGGTGGCGCCGCGCGCGAGCGCGTCGGCGTAGCCGCTCGTCCCCGGGCACGCTGTCGCGACGTCGCGCGCCACGAGCGGCGTCGGCGTCGGCGGAGCTTGCGCATCCGATGCCTGCACTGATAGCGGAGAACCGGCGGCCAATACGACGGCACCGAGAATGGACAACACCCGAGCGTTCATATGTTTCCGTTCCGCCGTATCATACTCGTCACGGCGACGGCTGCACCGGACTGTTCAGCAGCGGCTCGAACGCCGGTTCCGTGCGTCTGCCCGGATTCTGATCCCAGGATACACCCCGGGAGGGTACGGTCGTGGGCCACGTATTGGTTCGCGAAAAGGCATCACGGCGCATCACGATGCTCGTCCTTTCGGCCGCTGCCATCGCCACTCGAAGTGCTTGCGGATCGTGGTTCAGCTGAGCCCGGGCGATCGCTATGGCACCGAGCGCGAGGTCGGCCGCGTCGTTTTTCCACTGGTACTCGAACAGCCGGATCTGCCGCGAACAGGCAGCGAATTTCGGCTGGGCCGCAGCGGCCTCGGCGGCCGTGATCCCGCGGACGAGCGCGTCCGCGTCGCTGCGCGTCCCCGGACACGCCGCCGAAATGGTGTCGGCGAGGCCTGCGAACAAGCCCGGCGGGGCATGCGCGTCTTCCGCGAGCGCAACAGCCGGAGTCGCGGCGGACAGGACGACCGCGAGGAGGACGAACACAACGTGATTGCGCACGGCGACACTCCTTACTTCACCAGTGCGGGTAGCGCGGTTCGCGTGAGAGGGAACTGACCGTCCGCGGGATCTGAATCCAAGCGTCGCCGGTGCGCGCTGCGAGATTGATATAGGCGGCGTTGGCGATCCACGGTCCGAACAGCGCCGACGCTCGCGGTGTCGCCGCGTTGTTCGGGATCAGATCGAGGTACTCGATCATCACTGGCCGCTGATGCACCTTATCGTACTGGTCGGGGATGAAATCCCACGAGCGGACTTGCTCGTCGGTCGCAGCTGTCTGATCCCGCAACTCCGCCGTCGCGTCGGCGGCGCGGCTGAGCAAGGCGGGGTCGTGATTCATCAGCCCGCGCGAAAGATCGATCGCCGCGAGCGCGACCGTCGCCGCCGTGGTCTTCCAGCGGAATCCCGGCAGGCGGTCGAGCGCCGCACACGAGGCAAACGCCGGCGCGGCGGCGGCGGCTTCGTCGCGGGTGATCCCGCGAACGAGCGCGGCGGCGTACGTCTCCGTGCTCGGGCAGGCGTCGCTCGCGTCCCGCGCGACCGCCGGGGTGAGCATCGGCGGCGCGTGCGGCTCACTTGCCGCGGCAAGAGCCGGAATCGCTGCGGCCAGGATCGCCGCGCCGAGCATGGAGGCTATCACCCGACTACCCATGGTCCCATTGTCACGCCGGAACCTGGGAACGCCCCGAGGAAGCGTCTGATGATGCGCACCGTCCGGCTGGGCCGCACCGGCCTCAAGATCTCGGAGATCTGCCTCGGCACGATGACCTTCGGCCTGCAGACGGATCGCGACGAGTCGTTCGCGATCATGGACGTCGCCGAGGAAGCCGGGATCGACTTCATCGACGTCGCCGACGTCTACCCGGTCGGCGGCACGCTCGAGACGGTCGGCCGCACCGAGGAGATCGTCGGCGACTGGCTGCAGGGAAAGCGCGACCGCTTCGTCGTCGCGACCAAGGTCTACAACAAGGTGGGACCGGGTCCGAACGACATCGGCAACTCCCGGCGGCACGTCATCGCCGCGTGCGAGGGCTCGCTGCGGCGGCTGAAGACCGACTACATCGATCTGTACTACATCCATCGCTGGGATGCGGAGACGCCGATCGACGAGACGCTTTCGGCGTTCGACGATCTGCGTCGTGCCGGAAAGATTCGGTATGCGGCGTGCAGCAACGTCACCGCATGGCAGATGCTCACCGCGCTGTGGACCGCGGACCGCGAGCGCACGATCCGGTTCGACGCGGTGCAGCCGCGCTACAACCTCCTGTTCCGGCAGATCGAGTCGGAGCTGCTGCCGGCTGCGCAGGCGCACGGTGTCGGCGCGGTGGTGTTCAACCCGCTCGCCGCCGGATTGCTGACCGGGAAGTACAAGCGCGGCGAAGCACCGCGTGAGGGCACGCGCTTCGCGCTGGGGACCGCGGCATCGCTCTACCAGCAGCGCTACTGGCAGGAGGCGCAACTCGAGGTCGTCGAGCGGCTCGCCGCCGACGTCGCTTCGCGCGGCAAGTCGATCACGCACGTGGCGCTGCGCTGGGTCCTCGACCAGCCCGGCGTCACGTCGGCGATCGTCGGCGCGAGCCGGGCCGAGCAGCTGCGCGATTCGCTGCACGCGCTCGAGATCGAGCTCGACGACGACGACCGGCGCGCATGCGACGAGGCGTGGTACGCGCTGCCGCGGCGGCGGCCGGAGGAAGAGCGCTGATGACGACGTTTGCGAGCTTCTGGCGGCACGGCAGCAACACGCTGCTGTTGGTCCTCGCCCTCGCGTTGGCGGCGCTGTTCGCGACGCACGCGCTCGGCTTCGCGGCGGCGAGCCTCGGCGCGATCGCGATCGGCGCGCTCGTGTTCTTCGTCTCCGAGTACACAACGCACCGCTTCATGCTGCACGCCACGCCGCAGAAGAACGCCTTCGTGCTCAAGCTGCAGCACCGCTTGCACTACGACCACCACGTGAACCCGAGCGAGCTCGGCCTGCTGTTCCTGCCGGTCTGGTTCGTCATCCCGGTCGCCGCGCTCACGCTCGCGATCTATTTCGCCGCGACGCGAAACGGGAGCACGAGCGCCGCGCTGCTGCTCGGCAGCGTTCTGGGCCTGCTGTGGTACGAATGGGTGCACTACGTCGCGCACATTCCGTTCGTCCCGAAAACGCCGTTCGGACGCTGGATCAAGAAATACCATCTGTGGCACCACTTCAAGAACGAACGCATGTGGTTCGGCGTGACCAATCCGAGCATGGATCTCGTCGGTCGCACCTACGCGCGCGTCGACGAGATCGACCGCTCCGACACGACCCGCGTGCTCTTCCCGAAGTAGCTTTCCGGCGGGGCGGACGGCCGAGGAGTCGGCAGCCTTGGCGTCGCAAGCGGGCGCAAGATCGATCTTTCGATCGGGTCCGAGAGGGGTGGACGCGTGCGTGCCGCGTTGGTGTTTCTGGCTGTCGCCTCGATCGCGGTCCTCGCCGGAACCGCTTCAAGTCATGCCGCGGCGCCCGCGGCCGCGATCGAGCTTCCGCTCCCTGCGACGCTTCCGAACCACTGTCCGAGCGCGCAGCCCGTGCCGGCGCCGCTCAAGGTCCCGACGGTCTTGCCGCCCGGCGAGCCGCCCGCGGTGCAGCAGCTCGAAACCTCGATGCTCGCGTATCTGTACGGGATCGACCCGAACATCGTCCCGAGCCACAGCAAGAATCTCTATCCCTACCGGCGGCTGGGTTGGTGCGTCGACAAATACGTCCGCGACACCGGTGCGTACGTGCATGGCGACTATTTCGGCACGCATCCCGCCGTGCGCATCTACTACTCGCCCGAGATGGTCGCGTGGATGCGCGGCGGACGGCGCGGCTATCCTGCCGACGGCGCGGTCATGATCAAGGAGCAGTATCCGCCGCCCGCCGCGCAGTATCGCGGCAAGAGCGACGACCAGCTGCAGCCGCACGACTGGACCATCATGATCCGCAAGGCGGCGGCGTCGCACGACGGGTGGTTCTGGGCCGAGCTCTACACCAAGGTCGTGCCGCCGCTCTCGCCGACGAACGGACCGATGTCGTTCGGCGGCGTGGGCTATCCGAACGCCAGCTACGGGCTGTACTGCGTGCGTTGTCACGCGTCGGCCGACAAGGCGATGACGTTCGCCTCGCTGCGCAACGTCAAAGGTTACCCCGGCGACCCGATCCTCTACTACGTCGACGACTCGTGGCGCACGCCGCCGCCGAAGGTCGCGCTGGCTGCGCTGGAGCCGATCGCCGCGCATACGGCTGCCGAGAGCCAGCACCCGAGGAACGTCAAGACGCTCGCGAAGCCGGTCGCGGTCGTTCCGGAGGCGATCCGGCAGACGTTTCCGCCTGAGCCGTACGACCAGATGGTCACCCGCCCCACGCACGCGCCGCGCGTGCACTTTCTCACCTCCGATCAGTGCATGAGCTGCCACAGCGCCGCGACGGGCGCGATCGCGGGGCCGACGATGTGGCTGACGCCGCCGCCGAACTGGTCGCCGACGATGCCGCCCGCGCCGCCCGGCACGCCCGCGCCGACAGCGCCGCCGCCGTACGGAGTCAACGTGTCGCCCTACGGTGAGTGGCGCTGGTCGCCGATGGGCCTGGCGGGCCGCGATCCGGTGTTCTTCTCGCAGCTCGAAAGCGAGATCGGGTTCATCGACTCGATCCCCGCCGCAAGGTTCAAAGATCATCCCGTGCAGACGCGCGAGACGCTCAAAGTGCAGGTCACCGACCTGTGCCTGCGCTGCCACGGCGTGATGGGGAAGCGCACCAACGACGCCGAGAACGGCCCGAACGCGCACTTCAACCAAGCCTGGATCTTCGCGTCGTGGCCCTCGCCGGCACCTGGTACGATGCAGACCGCACAGCTCACGCCGCGCGAGCGCGAGTTCCACTACGGCGGCCTCGCGCGCGATGGGATCAGCTGTACCGTCTGCCATCAGATCAGACAGACGAAGGCGGAAAACGCGTCGCTCGCGCTGGTGCTGAACAAGAAAGCGACGGGACTGTTCGACGTCGACCCGCAGTTCACGCAGCTTCGCGGCCCGTTCGCGGACGACACGATCGCCGCGCATCCGATGAAGGAGGCGCTCGACGTCAAGCCGGTGTTCGCGCAGTTCACGACGTCGTCGCGCTTGTGCGCGAGCTGTCACAGCATCGATCTCCCGGTCGTTGACGAGCCCGCCAAGATCGTTCCGATCTCGGGCGTGATGCCGCTGCCCAACCCGCACGACGTCGAGCAGGACACCTACGTCGAATGGGTCAACAGCCGATTCCAAACGGAGTACAACCCCGGTACCGGCGCGCGGTCGTGCCAAGCCTGCCACATGCCCAGCTCCGTCGACAACAACCGTGTCGACGTGCACGTGGACAGTCCGATCCGGACGCGGATCGCGATCACGCAAGATCAGGATTACCCCGAAGCCGACAACCTCGCGCCGATCAAGGACATCACCGTCCCGTATCGCGAGAAAGGCTTCCGGCGCCACGAGCTGCTCGGACTCAACGCATTCTTGCTGCGCACGTTCCAGCAGAATCCGCTACCGCTGGGCGTGCGCACCGGCGACTACATGTCCGGCTCGAAGACCGACCTCGACGACGCGATCGGCAACGTCCTGCACCAGGCGCGCACGTCGACCGCGACGATGGGGGTGACGACGCGGCTCGAGAACGGCGCGCTCGTCGCGGATGTCGGCGTCAAGAACCAGACCGGCCACCGCTTCCCCAGCGGCGTCGGGTTCCGCCGCGCGTTCGTCGAGCTGGACGTCACCGATCCGAGTGGCACCCTCTTGTGGGCGTCGGGAAGAACCAACGGCAACGGTGAGATCCTCGACGGCACCACGAGCACCGTGCTGTCGACGGAGTACTTCGTCGGCGGCGCGTACCAGACACACCACGACGCGGCGCATCCGATCGTCAGCTCCAAGCAAGTTCAGATCTTCGAGGAACTCGTAAAGAACCAGGCCGGCGAGTTCACCGAGAGCTTCATCCGCCGCGACGAGATCGTCAAGGACAACCGGCTGCTCCCGCAAGGCTGGAAGCATGACGGTCAGCCCGGTTTCCACCTCCCCCCACGCTGGCTCGAGGCGACGCATCCCAAGGGGCAGTACGTCGACTGCGACCGGTACCCGAAGGATTGCGATCGCGTCTTCTCCGACGGCGAAGGCCGGGCTGTCGTGGGCTACCGGATCCCGCTCGGCGAGATCCCAACGGCCGTCGACCCCTCGAGGCTGCAGGTCGTGGCGACGCTGTGGTATCAGTCGTGGGAGCCAAAGTTTCGCCGTGACCGTACCCACCACGAGGGTCTCGGCAGCGGCTTGGCGGCGCAGCGACTGCGCGTGCTGCTCGGGAATCTCCAACTCGACAACACGCCGCTGCAAGGCTGGAAGCTCCAGATCGCGTCCACCTCCACCGCCGCCTCACCGTAGGCGGACGAAAAGAAAAAGCCCGGGGACGGATCCCCGGGCCTCTTCGTTTCGTACGCGGTCGCGCTAGCGCTTAGCGATACGACTGGCGCTGCTGGAAGCAGTCGCGGCAGTAGACCGGCTTGTCGCCGCGCGGCTGGAACGGAACTTCCGCAACCTTGCCGCAGCCGCTGCAGGTGGCCTGGAACATCTCGCGCTGGGGACGGCCTCCGCCGTATCCGCCGCCCGCATACGAGCCTCCGCCGCCGCCGCTGCTGCTGCTGGCACCGCCGCCGCGCTGGCTCTTGCGAGCAGCTCGGCAATCGGGGCAACGGTTGGGCTTGTTGGTGAAGCCCTTCGCGGCGAAGAACTCTTGCTCTCCGGCCGAGAATGTGAAGGGCGCATTGCAGTCGGTGCAATTCAGGGTTTCGTCAGTGTACATCGGTTGAACTCCGGCGTCGGGGGGTTTTGTTGAAGACGGATGATGTACCTGAACTGGGAGAACGCCTGAGCGCCAGACCACGCGGGACATGACTCGTACTATCAGCCGAACGAAAGACGCCTCGGTTCGTCCGGCTCGATCACTCTAACACAACTCCGAGCCAAATAGTGCCAAAGCCATTCGTAAGGACGGCGTAAGGGAGCAGGGAAGCGCCGCGACAGTGGAATCGAGGGCTTAGTCGCTCCGGCGAACGACGTAGTCCCAAGTAAAGCCGGCGGCGACCCCGACAGCTCCGAACACGATAGCGGCGACAAGCATGACGCCCACCAGGACCCGGGCACCCCGCAGGGAGTTCCTTTGCACGACGGCAGGCTGGGCGCGGAACCGGTCTTCCCGCCGCGCCGCGGGCGAATCCGGCCCCCGGGGCGAACACATCGTCTCTGAACCGCACCACGTCCCCGAAGGAGTTCCCATTCCCCCTCCCCGCAGACGCAAAGGCGGCGGCGGCAAGAAGCGCCGCGAACCCCTGACGCCAGTCGTCAAAGAAGATACGCTGAGCTTGGTCGGCCGCGTCATCGAAACGTTTCCCAGCTCGACCTTCAAGGTCGAGCTCGAGAACGGCCACACGATCCTTGCGAGCCTCGCGGGACGTCTGCGCCGCTTCCGCATCCGCATCACGCCGGGCGACGACGTCGACGTCGAGCTCTCACCGTACGACCTGACGCGCGGGCGGATCACCTATCGCCGGCAGGGGCGGAACGCCTAACATTCGCGGCGAATACGCACGACCCAAGATGCGATCGTCACGCGCCTTGGTGTTGGTCGTGCTGTTCGTCGTCGCGGTCGCGGCGGCATGGTGGTTCACCACCCGGCGCCAGCAGGGCGCCGTCGGCGATACGGTCACGGTGTACTACGCGAAGGCCGACGGGACGACGCTCGTCCCGTGGCGGCTCTCGCTGGGGCCCGCCCGCGACCGGAAGAGCGTCGCGTTCTACGCCGCGACCCAGTGCGTCGCGGGGCCGCCGTCCGGGACCGACGCGGTTCGCTTCCCGGCCGGAACGCACGTGGCGGCGCTCGACGTTGAGGGATCGACCGCAGACGTCGATATCTCTAAAGAGGTCGCGTCTTCCGCCGAAGGCGGGTTCGCGGAATCGGCAGAGTTCAAGGCGCTTGTCTGGACCCTCACGGAGCCGAAGCTCGGCATCGATTCGGTCAAGGTGAGGATCGGAGGCAAGCGCGTCGCAACGCTCCGCGGAGGACATCTCGAGCTCGATGAACCGCTCTCGCGTTCGAGTTTTTAGCCTGATCGCACTGTGCCTCACGTGCGCGCTGCCGGCGCGCGCTCAGGACCGCCCGCCGAACCTCTGGTTCCAGGGGGCGCGGCTGATCTTCGAGCACGGCGTCGTGATGTCGGGCGACCTCGGGGTCAGCACCCGCGACGCGGGGTTGCGCCGCTTCCTCGACCGGCTCGGCGCGACCGTCTCGTACCAGCCGCAGCAGCGCTACGTCGTGATCACCGCCGAGGACCGCCGCACGATCGTCTTCACGCTCGGGGATCCGTCGTACACCGTCGCCGGCGTGCGTGCCCAAGCGCCGTTCGCGCCGCTCGCGGATGGCGACGACGTGGTGCTCCCGTTCTTCACGCTGGCCCGCGCCCTCTACGTCGAGCCGCTGGCCCAGCCGAACGAGATCGTGCTCCAGCCGCGGATCGGCGCGCTCGACGTGCGCACCGACGCCGGCCGGACGATCGTCACGGTGCGCGGCGCGATGCCGCTGCTGATCACCACGACCGGCGAGTCGCCGGAGCGCCTGCAGCTCTCGTTCACCGGCCTGGGCTCCGCGCTCGCGCCCGGGCGGCGCGCGGCCGGCGCGGCGGTCGACACGATCGACGTCGCGGTCGGCGGGAGCACGAAGGTCCCCACCACGACGATCACCCTCGAGGGCGCGCGCGGTTCGACGCACCGCGTGCTGCCGTCGGGTTCGCCCGACGCCTACGCGGTCGTGTTCGAACCGGGCGTGGACGCACCGCAGGTCGCTCCGACGGCGGCTCCGCCGGTCGTCGCCGGCCGCGCGACCGTCACCGACCTGACGATCGAGCCTGCTCCCGACGATGCGCTGGCGGTTCGCGTCACGCTCAGCGGCGCCGCGAGCTACGAGTGGCATCGGCTGACCGACAACCGCTGGTATCTCGATCTCGAGAACACGACGCTCGCCGGGCCGGGCCGCGACGAGCATCCCGCGTTCGGCGCGGTGCAGTCGGTGCGCGTGCGCCAGACGGGTTCGACGGACGCTCCGGCAGTGCGCATCGCGTTCACGACGACCGGTCAGCAGCGCGTCGACCTGACGCCGAGCGACGCCGGCCTGGTCATCATCGTCGCGACGTCGCACCCCAGCGATCTCGCGCGGATCGGCAGCGGCCGCACCGGCGGCGCGCCGGTCGTCGCCAGCGCGATGGCGAGTCCGAATCCCAACGCGTCGCCGTCCGACGGCAGCGTCCCGCCCGGCTGGAAGTTCGGGACCAACAACGGCTCCAAGGTGATCGTGATCGACCCCGGCCACGGCGGTGCCGACAGCGGCACCGCGCACAACGGCGTGGTCGAAAAGTCCGTGACGCTCGACATCGCGCTGCGGCTGCGCACGGTGCTGGTCGCACAAGGCTGGACGGTGCGCCTCACCCGCGACTCGGACGTCGATCCGGTCAGCTCCGACAATCTGGCGAAGATGCACGCGGACGGGAAGCCGAATGCCGACGACCGCGCCTACCTGCAGACCCGCTGCGACGTCGCGAACAACCTCGGCGCGCGGCTCTTCATCAGTATCCACGTCAACGCCGCGCCGATCGAGAGCGCGCACGGGACCACGGTCTACTGGTACAAGCCGCAAGACGCGCCGTTCGCGCAAGCGATCGAAAAGAATCTCATCCCGCTCGCCGGGACTCAGGACGACGGCACACGGCACGAGAATTTTTACGTGGTGCGCCACACCTCGATGCCCGCCGTCTTGATCGAAACCGCGTTCGCCACCAACCCCGGCGACGTCACGCTGCTGCGGCAACCGTCGTTCCTCCAGAACGTCGCGCAGGGGATTGCCAACGGCGTGAAAGCGTACGCCGGATCGCCGAGCGCCAACGCGCTGAGCCAGCAGCAGTAGTGCTCGGGCTCTACGACTCCGGGCTGGGCGGATTGACCGTGCTCGCCGCGCTGCGCACCGCCGGCATCGATCAGGACATCGTCTACTTCGCCGATCAGGCTCACGTCCCGTACGGCGACAAGAGCGACGGCGAGCTGCACGGCTTCCTGACCGAGAACCTCGCGCTGCTCGCCGGGCAGCGCGTCGACGCCGTCGTCACCGCGTGCAACACGAGCTGTGCGGTCGCGCAGCACTACGGCTGGCCGGCGACACCGTTCCCGGTCCTCGATCTCATCCTCACGGCGGGCGGCTCGTTCGCCGAAACGCGGCACCGCCGCATCGCGGTGATCGCGACCGCGGCGACCGTGCGCAGCGGCGCGTACACCCGGGCGATCCGCGCGGCCGCCCCGTACGCGCACGTTCACGAGATCGCCGCACCGAGGCTCGTCCCGGTCGTCGAGGACGGTGAGGCCGACACGTCCACCGGACGCGATGCCGTCGCAGAGGTCGTGGCGCAGATCCCGTCCGATGTCGACGCGATCGTCTACGGCTGCACGCACTACCCGCTGCTCGACCGCTGGTTCGCCGCCGCACTCGACCCGCGCATCGAGCGCATCGACCCCGCCGCGGCGCAAGCAGCAGCGGCAAGAGCGCTGGTCGCGGAGCTCGGCCTGCCGCCCGGCACCTCGACCACGACGTATTACACCAACGGCGACGCGCACTCGTTCGAACGCGCCGTCCGCCGCTGGACCGGCGACACGACCGGCAGGGTCGCTGCCCTCGTCGCCCGCTAGCGCCCAGCCACCATCCCGACGGTCAGAAGACGTGGAAGATGCGGAAGAAGAGGAGCGTCGTGGCGAGCGCCAGCAGCGTTCCGGCGATCACTTGCAGCAGGGTGTGCGCACGCAGATAGACGCGTGACCAGCCGACCAGCGGGATGAGGATGTAGAACGGTGCCGGACGCTGTCCGAATAGGACGGTCAGCGCAACCAGCGGCGCGGTGATCCCGAGGGCGTGCGTCGAGATCTTCCAGTAGCGGGTGATCCACTGCACGATCAGCGCGCTGACGGCGTAGGCGGCCATCGAGGCCGTCATGATCGCGGGCGCGTGGATCAGCCACAGATCGAGCGCTCCGAGCGCGTAGAAGACGACGAACGCGATGAAGATGCGCTCGCGCTCGGTCCGGATCGACATGTCCAGATCCGAGATGCGATCGGTCGCGTAGAGATAGAAGATGAACAGCATCGGCGCGATCGAGGTGAAGAACGCGCTGTTGAAGAGCAGCACCCAGAAGTCGGTCGCGCCGTTCGAGCGGGCCCCGGCGAGGATGACGAACAGGGCGAGCGAGGTCAGAAACGGGTTGCAGACGGTCGAGAAGATCCGCGCGACGTCGGTCCAGACTCGCTTGCGGACGCGCAACGCTGCCGGCGGCGAGAGGGGGGCCTGCACGCGGCCGGGCTTTCGGCCCCCATCGTCGAACATCCCGGGATGATCCTGGAACGCATCGCGTCCCCAGCCGACGTCAAGCGCCTCACCCGTCCCGAACTCGACCAGCTCGCGACGGAGATCCGTCAGACCTTGATTCGTGTCTGCGCCGCGAACGGCGGGCACCTCGCGCCGAACCTCGGCGTCGTCGAGCTGACGCTGGCGCTGTTCCGCGTCCTCGAGCTGCCGCAGGACTCGATCGTGTGGGACGTCAGCCATCAGAGCTACGTCCACAAACTGCTGAGCGGCCGCGCCGCCCGCTTCGACACGTTGCGCCAGGGCGGCGGGATCAGCGGCTTCTCGATGCGGAGCGAGTCGGAGTTCGATGTGTTCGGTGCCGGGCACGCGTCGACGTCGATCTCGGCCGGGCTCGGCATGGTGACCGCGCGCGATCTCGCCGGGCGCCACGACACCGTCGTCGCGATCATCGGCGACGGTGCGCTGACCGGGGGCCTCGCCTACGAGGCGATCAACAACGCCGGCTTGCTCAAGAGCAACTTCATCGTCGTCCTGAACGACAACGAGATGTCGATCGCGCCGAACGTCGGATCGATCGCCTCGTATCTCGGGATGCTGCGCTCGAAGCCGCTCTTCACCAGAGGGCGTGAGATCGTCAAGGGGGTGCTCGATCACGTCCCGCTCGGCGACACGGCGCGCAAGGCGCTCTCCACCGCGGAAATCGCCGGGATGCGGTTCGCGCTGCACGACCACAAGGCGCCGGTGTTCTTCGAGGAGATGGGGTTCCGGTATGTCGGGCCGATCGACGGACACGACCTCGACACGCTGACCGACGTGATCTCGAACGCCCGAAAGATCGACGGCCCGGTCCTGCTCCACGTGAAGACGGTGAAGGGCAAGGGCTACGGGATCGCCGAGGGCGACAGCCGCACGTTCCACGGCGTCGGTCCGGGCGTCTACCACCCCGACGAAGGAAAGCTCGAGAAGAAGGCGTCGCGGCCGACCTTCGCGCAGGCGTTCGCCGACGCGCTGATCGCCGCCGCGCAGCGTGACCTGCGCGTCGTCGGGATCACCGCTGCGATGCCCGACGGCACCGGGCTCGCGAAGTTCGCCAAGAGTTTTCCGCAGCGCTATTTCGACGTTGGGATCGCCGAGGCGCACGCGGTCTGCTTCGCCGCCGGCGCGTCGACCCGCGGGCTCAAGCCGGTCTGCGCGATCTACTCAACCTTCTTGCAGCGCGCCTACGACCAGGTCGTTCACGACGTCGTCGTCCAGAGCTTGCCGGTCGTCTTCGCGATCGACCGGGCGGGATTCGTCGGCGACGACGGGCCGACGCACATGGGGCTCTACGACGTCGCCTACCTGCGCACGCTGCCCGGGATCACGATCATGGCACCGCGCAGTGAAGCTGAGGTCGCGCCGATGCTCGACCTCGCGCTGACGCTCGACGCGCCGGCCGCGATCCGCTATCCGCGCGGCTCGACCAGCGGGAAGCACGATGAACCGCTCGCGCCGCTGGTCTTGGGCCGGGCCGAAGTGCTGCGAGAGGGCGGCGACGTCGCGATCCTGGCGCTCGGCAACACCGTCGACGCGGCGCTCGACGCGTACGACGCACTCGAGGCCGAGGGGCTCCGTCCGACCGTCGTCAACGCGCGGTTCGTCGTTCCGCTCGACGAGACGCTCCTGCTCGAGCTGGCGGAGACGCACCGGCGCTTCATCACGCTCGAAGAGCACAGCCTTGCCGGCGGGTTCGGGTCGGCCGTCGTCGAGTTCGTCAACGACCACGGACTCGACGTGACGGTCGAGCGGATCGGGGTCCCGAACGTCCTCGTCCAGCACGCGAAGCCCGAGGCCCAGCGCGCGCACTTCGGGCTCTCCGGCGACAACGTCGCCGCCCGCGTCCGCGCGCTCATGCCGACCAGAGCAGGCTAGCCGCCAGGATTTTCTCCGGGCTGGGGCCAAGCCCCGGCGGTTCTTTTCCCCCGTCGTTCCGGCTGAGGCCGGGGAGTATCCATCGTGTTTTCCGTGCTGCTCGCAGCCGCGTCGGCTGCGCCGGCCGCCGTCTCGAAGGCCGTCGTGCCCGCCATCCAGGCGACTCTGCCCCCATTTACGTTCGATACGACCCCGCACTCGTTTCTGGCGCAGCACGTGCCGTGGCTCACCCACACGTTCGGCGGACTGTTCGTCTTCCTCGGCGTGCTGCTGGTGGTCTTGCTGGCATTGCAGACGACCAAGCAAGAGGGGCTGAGCGGAACGGTCGGCGGCAGGGTCGAGTCGACGACGCGGCGGCTCGGACTCGATGCTCAGATCGCGCGCGTCACGCAGACGGTCGCGATCGCCTTCGTCGTCGTCGCAACGATCGTTAGCCTCGCGGGGATATAAGTTTGGCGCTGCTCGAGGTCCACGACCTCAAGACGACGTTCAAGACTGAGGATGGCGTCGTCGCGGCGGTCAACGGGCTCTCGTTCGCGGTCGACCCGGGCTCGACGCTCGGGATCGTCGGTGAGTCCGGCTCCGGGAAGTCGGTCACCTCGCTCTCGATCATGCGCCTGATCGCGCAGAACGGGCGCATCGAGCGCGGCAAGATTCTGTTCAAGGGCGAGAACCTGCTCGAGAAGAGCGAAGCCGAGATGCGGAAGATCCGCGGCCGCGACATCGCGATGATTTTCCAGGACCCGATGACCTCGCTCAACCCGGTGCTCACGATCGGCGAGCAGATCGCGGAGGCGACGCGCCTCCACCTCGGGCTGAACAAGAGAGACGCACTCGACAAAGCCGTCGAGATGCTCAAACTCGTGAAGATCCCGGTGCCCGAGAAGCGGCTGCGCGACTATCCGCACCAGTTCTCCGGCGGGATGCGCCAGCGGGTCATGATCGCGATGGCGCTCTCGTGCGACCCCGCGGTGCTGATCGCGGACGAGCCGACGACCGCGCTCGACGTGACGATCCAGGCCCAGATCATCGAGCTGATGAACGAGATGCAGCAGCGGCTCGGCTCGGCGATCGTCTTGATCACGCACGACCTCGGCGTCGTCGCCGAGACCTGCGAGAACGTGCTGGTCATGTACGGCGGGAACATGGTCGAATACGGAACGGCCACCGAGATCTTCGAGTCGCCGAAGATGCCCTACACGATGGGATTGTTGGAGTCGCTGCCTCGTCTCGACCAGGCCGGCTCGCGCCTCATCCCGATCGACGGGCAGCCGCCGAACCTGTTGCGGATGCCGCCGGGATGCGCGTTCGCGCCACGCTGCCGCTACCGGATGCCGATCTGCGACAACCCGGTGCCGCTGTACGACTTCGGCGTGGGACACGTCGCCAGGTGCTATCTCTACGATCAGCAGGCCGAGGGCCAGAAGCCGATCGAGGCAGAGAACCGGCCGATCATCCCCGACTCCGCGGTCGCGCGCACGCCGCAGGTGCTGGCGAAGTGAGCGCGTCGCCGCAAGCGGCGCCGGCGGACGATCTGGTCGTCGTCCGCGACCTCACCAAATACTTCCCGATCACTGCGGGCATCTTCCAGCGCCACGTCGCCGACGTGCGGGCGGTCGACGGGATCGACTTCGAGATCCGGCGCGGCGAGACACTCGGGCTCGTCGGCGAATCCGGATCGGGGAAGACGACCGCCGGGCGCGTCATCCTGCGCCTCACCGATGCGACGAAGGGCAGCGTCCAATTCCAAGGGCGCGAGCTGATCGGCCTCACGCGCGGCGAGCTGCGGCCGCTGCGCAAAGAGATGCAGATCATCTTCCAGGATCCGTACGCGTCGCTCAACCCGCGCATGACGGTCGGCTCGATCATTCGCGAGCCGCTGGAGATCCACCACATCGCACGGGGCAAGGACGCCGACACGCGCGTCCAGGAACTGCTGCGGCTGGTCGGGCTGCAGCCCTCGCACGCCAACCGCTACCCGCACGAGTTCTCCGGCGGCCAGCGCCAGCGCATCGGCGTCGCGCGCGCCCTGGCGGTCGACCCGAAGTTCATCGTCGCCGACGAGCCGGTCTCCGCGCTCGACGTCTCGATCCAGGCGCAGGTGATCAACCTGCTCCAGGACCTCCAGCAGAAGCTCGGCCTGACCTACCTGTTCATCGCTCACGACCTCTCGGTCGTTCGCCACATCTCGAACCGCGTCGCCGTGATGTACGTCGGCAAAATCGTCGAGATCGCCGACCGCGACCGGCTCTACGACAACCCGCTGCACCCGTACACGCAGGCGCTGCTCTCGGCGATCCCGATCCCCGATCCCGACGTCGAACGGCGCCGCAAGCGCATCATCCTGAGCGGCGACATCCCCTCGCCGGTGAACCCGCCGTCGGGCTGCCGCTTCCACACGCGCTGCCCGATCGCGTTCGAGCGCTGCAAGGTCGAAGTGCCGGCGTTCAACGAGTACGAACCCGGTCATCGCGCGGCGTGTCACTGGGTGGAAGAGCACGGCGGCAAAGCGCCGGATCTCACCGCCGGTCCCGCAGTCCTCACCTAGCGCGCGGACAAAAAAAACGAGGAGCGGTCGTTCGACCGCTCCTCTCTGATGTTCCGGTTTATCGCCGGATATCAGGCCTTTTTCTTGCGACCGCCGGCTTTCTTCTTGCGACCGCCGGCCTTTTTCTTGCGACCGCCGGCGGCTTTCTTACGCCCGCCCGCGGCTTTCTTCTTGCGACCACCGGCGGCTTTCTTACGCCCGCCCGCGGCCTTCTTCTTGCGACCACCGGTCTTCTTGGCAGCCTTCTTCTTGCGACCGCCGGTCTTCTTGGTAGCCTTCTTGCGACCGCCGGTCTTCTTGGCAGCCTTCTTACGACCGCCGGTCTTCTTGGCAGCCTTCTTACGACCGCCGGTCTTCTTGGCGGCTTTCTTACGACCGCCGGTCTTCTTGGCAGCCTTCTTGCGACCGCCGGTCTTCTTGGCAGCCTTCTTGCGGCCGTTGGTCGATTTCTTAGCGGTTGCTTTCTTGCGGCCGGCGCCCTTGCGGCGTCCGCCGCGGCGCTTCGCCGGTGCAGCGGCTGGTGCTGCGGCTGGTGCGCCGTTCGTTGTTTCCGAGTCCATTCAACCTCCTCGTCCGCGCGGACGGAGTTGTTCCTAACCAAGATGCGCCGACAAAACGCCGACACATTCGTTAGTCGCAGAATACACAGATTTCGTGTTTCGTGCAACTCTTGGCCCGGAGCGGCTGTTCCGCGCGCGCCGCGCGACGGAATTGGCCTGGCTTGACGTCCGGGTTTATACTGTGGCCCGAAGCTCGCCTCGAGCGAGCCGTACCCGCTGGAGACCGTTGTGGCGAAGCCGCTGATCATCGTCGAGTCGCCGACGAAAGCCAAGACCATCAAGAAATTCTTGCCCGCACGCTATGTCGTGAAGGCCTCGGTCGGCCACGTCCGCGACCTCCCGAAGTCGACGCTCGGCGTCGACGTCCTGAACGGATTTCAGCCGCGCTACCTTACCATCAAAGGGAAGGGCGACATCATCAAGGAGCTCAAGGCGGCGGCGAAAACGGCGTCCGAGGTCTATCTCGCGACCGACCCCGATCGCGAGGGTGAGGCGATCGCGTGGCACCTCGCGGAGCTGCTGAAGCTCGACAACCCCAAGCGCATCGAGCTCCACGAGATCACCAAGGACGCGGCGCTGGCGGCACTCAAGGACGCGCACCCGATCGACATGCCGCGCGTCAACGCGCAGCAAGCGCGCCGTATCCTCGACCGCCTGGTCGGCTACAAGATCTCCCCGCTGCTGTGGGCCAAAGTGCGCGGCGGTCTCTCCGCCGGGCGGGTGCAGTCGGTCGCGGTGCGGCTGATCGTCGACCGCGAACGCGAGATCCGCGACTTCGATCGTGAGGAGTACTGGACGATCACGGCGCAGCTCGCCGGCAGCGATTCGCCCGTGGTGTTCCCCGCCGACCTCTACCAGATCGACGGACAGAAGGCGGACGTCACCACCGGCGAGCAGGCTGAGGCGATCGTCGCGGCGCTCGAAGGCGCTCCGTTCCGCGTCACGTCGGTCAAGACGCGCGAGACACGCCGCAATCCCGCCGCGCCGTTCACCACCTCGACGCTCCAACAGGAGGCGTCGCGCAAGCTGAAGTTCCGCGTGCGCAAGACGATGCAGATCGCGCAGGCGCTCTACGAGGGCGTCGATCTGGGCGGCAGCGAGGGGACGCAGGGCCTCATCACCTACATGCGCACCGACTCGACCCGCATCTCCGATGGGGCGCGCGACGCCGCACGCGAGTACGTCGCCGGCCGGTTCAGCGAGAGCTTCTACGGCGGCGGCCGGCAGTACAAGGTCAAGGAAGGCGCGCAGGACGCACATGAGGCGATCCGTCCGACCTCCGCGCTGCGCACGCCCGAATCGCTCTCGCGCGTCCTCAAACGCGACGAGCTGCGGCTGTACCAGCTGATCTGGGAGCGCTTCATCGCCTCGCAGATGGCGCCGGCCGTCTACGACCAGACGACGGTCGACATCAAGGCGACGGAGCGGTTCACGTTCCGCGCCACCGGCAGCGTTCTCAAGTTCGCCGGCTACACGGCGGTATATGAGGAAGGCACCGACGATCCTTCGACAGGCTCAGGACAGGCTGCGCCGGCCGATGCTGCCGGTGCAGGCCAAGCCGGCACGAACGGCAAGGGCGCGAAGCCGCGCGCGATCTTGCCGAAGACGACCGAGGGCGAGGTGCTCGACGTGAAGGCGATCGAGCCCAAGCAGCACTTCACCGAGCCGCCGCCGCGCTTCACCGAAGCGTCGCTGGTCCGTGCGCTCGAGGAGAACGGGATCGGCCGGCCGTCGACGTACAGCGCGATCGTCGAGACGATCCAGGCGCGAGGCTATGTCGAGCAGCTCGAGCGCCGCTTCCATCCGACCGAGATCGGCGAACAAGTGAACGACCTGCTGGTCGAGCACTTCAACGAGATCGTCGACCTCAAGTTCACCGCGCAGATGGAGGGCCGGCTCGACGCGCTGGCGGAGGCCGGCGGCGACTGGGCCGCGACCGCGAAGGTGCTCGGCGAGTTCTACGCCGGGTTCGAGAAAGAGCTCGCAGAGGCGGAGCGCAAGCTGCCGAAGTTCGAGCAGCGCGACGAGCCGACCGACGAGGTCTGCGTCAACTGCGGGAAGCCCATGGTCATCAAGACCGGGCGGTTCGGCCGGTTCATGTCCTGCACCGGCTATCCGGAGTGCAAGACGACGAAGCCGATCCTCAAAGACACCGGCGTCAAGTGTCCCAAGGACGGCGGGATGATCGCCGAGCGGAAGTCGCGCAAGGGCCGCACGTTCTTCGGCTGCGCGAACTATCCGGCGTGCGACTTCGTCTCGTGGGACCGGGTCGCGGGCGAGCCCTGCGCGGTCTGCGGCGACTACGTCGTCGAGAAGGCGAAGCGCGGCGGGAACGTCGTCTACGTCTGCCACACCGACAAGCACCACGCCACCGGCCTCGGCAAAGCCGAGGACGCCGACGACGCGGAGCTCGAAACCGTCTAGCATCATGGCTGACGTCACGGTCATCGGGGGCGGTCTTGCCGGCAGCGAAGCGGCTTGGCAGGCCGCGCGCCGCGGCGCTTCGGTCGTGCTGTACGAGATGCGTCCGCACAAGCGCGGGCCGGCGCACCACACCGGGATGCTGGCCGAGCTGGTCTGTTCGAACTCGCTGCGCGGCGCCGCGCTCGAGAACGCCGTCGGCCTGCTGAAGGAAGAGCTGGCGCGGCTCGATTCGTTGAT
>CALEOJ010000197.1 GCA_937910425.1 uncultured candidate division WPS-2 bacterium | reverse complement strand
CGACCACCGAGATCTACACTCTGTCCCTACACGACGCTCTTCCGATCTGTGCGATCGTCGCGCAACTCGTGAAACCGCACGGGCTCCGGCGGCACCCGTTTGTCGAGCGCACCGTGACCGCAACGCTCCGGTTCCCGGCGCTCGCCGCAGCCGCGTTGATTGCCGGCGCGCTGCATCGGGCCGCGGGCGCGCCGCCGTCGCTCGCGGCGCTCGCGACGTTCGCCGCCATCGCGGCGACCTACGTCCTCGCGGTCGACTTGCTGTGGCTGGATCCGATGCTCGCGCTGCGCCAGACTCGCTCGCTGCCGAGCATCTGGCGGCGGCACCTGGCGGACGGTGCGACGGTGCTGACCGCCCTCGCGGAGACGGCCTGGGCCTACTGCGTCGCCCACGTCGCAGCGTCCGACGGCGCACTCCTCGCCGTCGCAATGCTGCTCCCGCTCATCTTGATCGGAGCGCTGCTGCAGCGCCTGGCACGTGTCAACGCACAGTTGCACCGCCTCGCGCTCTCGCGCCAGGCGGTCGACGCGATGCTGCACGCCACCGATCCGCAGCCGCAGTTGCGATCGCTGCTCGAGTCGATCGACCCGCGGATCGTGCGGGAGTCAGTCGAGATCGCGGCGTTCGGACGCGGTGGCACCGACCGGTGGTCACGCTTGATGCGCTTCGGCGCGCCGGTCCCCGGCGACCTCGAGCGCCTCGGCGGACGGGCACTGCTCGAGGTGCAGGTGACGGGTGAAGACGCCGTGATCGAACGCGAGGAGCACGGCTCGGTCCACGCCTACGCCGCGCACGATGCGGAGGGCGGGCTGCGCGGTGCGATGGTCGTGTTCCGGACGCCCGGGGACACGGCGCTTGTCGCGTCACGCGACTTCGAGCGCGCGGCCGCGGAGATCGGCCCGCTGCTCGGCGAGTACGGCGCGATCGCAGCGACGCGGACCGCAGCGAGCATCGATACGCTGACCGGGCTACCCAACCGGCGCGGCCTTGCGCGCTCGCTCGAAGAAGCGATGGCGCACGTGCGCAGCGGCGGCCGCTACGCGGTGCTGCTGCTCGACGTGGACCATTTCAAGTCGATCAACGACCTGCTCGGCCACCAGAGCGGCGATCGCGCGCTGGCGCAGTTCGGCCGGATCATCGCCGAGAACATCCGCGGCGTCGACAGGGCCGGCCGGTTCGGGGGTGAGGAGTTCCTCGTGCTGCTGCGCGACGCGTCGCGCGAGCGCGCGCTCCAGGTCGCCGAACGCCTGCGTGGCACGATCGAGGCGGGCGGCATCGCGTATGCCGACGGCAAGCCCGTCACCGTCTCGATCGGGGTCGCCTATGCGCGCTCGGCCGACGGCATCGGCGAAGTGATCGAGCGGGCCGACCGCGCGCTCTACCGCGCGAAGAACACCGGCCGCAACCGGGTCGTCGAATCTCCGCTCGTCGCCGTGTAGCTACTCGCGGTCGACGCGCTCGACGATCGGGTCGCCGTCGTGGTCGACAACGACCGAAAAGACGAGCGGCCGGCAGCAGACCGGGCAGTCCTCGACCAGGGTCTGGCGGCGTCCGGCGGTCGGGTCGACCCCCAAGGCATTCTGCTCGCCGCAGCTCGGGCAGGCGTAGAGGGCGTCGGTCTCCAAGGGCATGCTGGCGAAGGATGGTCCTGCTCCGGGGTGGCCGCCTCCTTCGGTTTACACTCGCCCGAGGCTGTGTTACACTTTCACCTCGGAACGGACCGCGCGTCCGTTTTCTTCATGTTTCCGGCGTCCCGGCTTCCCTTTCGAGAACACGACGATGGCAAAAAAAGAGAACCGTGTGATGGTCACGATGGCGTGCACCGAGTGCAAACGTCGCAACTACAACACGTTCAAGAACAAGCAGAAAACCTCGAACCGGCTCGAGCTCAGCAAGTACTGCCGCTTTTGCCGCTGCCATAAGGCCCACCGGGAAACCAAATAGGTACGGCCAGCTCGCTCGCCGGACCCTCTAGGGCGGTAGCTCAATTGGTAGAGTCCTGGTCTCCAAAACCAGTTGTTGCAGGTTCGAGTCCTGTCCGCCCTGCCAATCTTCTGCGGTACAAGGTAGTATGAAGTCGACCCCCACCACTCGTCAGCCGGCGAAGCGTCCCGCCGTCACCCCCGCGCAGCGGGCGGCAAACGCGGCGCGGACCCGGGACTTCGTTCGCGGCGTCGTCGCCGAGATGCGCCGCGTCACGTGGCCCACGCGCGAAGAATGGATCGCGGCGACGCTGCTGACCATCGCGCTGGTCGTCGGCGTCGGTATCTTCACGTATCTCTGCGACCTCGCGTTTGGATACATCTTCGGTTGGCTGACCGGAGGGGTACGCTGATGGAACAAGACGCGACCACCACCACCGCCGCCACCGTCGTCAGCGAAGCCGACGAGCAGCAAGTCGCCGCATCGGCGTCGCCCGCGCAGAAGAAGACCGACGATCGCAAGAAGTGGTACGTGATCCACACGTACTCCGGCTACGAGAACAAGGTCAAGGCGAACCTCGAGCGCCGCATCCACTCGATGAACATGCAGGACAAGATCTTCCGCGTGCTCGTCCCGATGGAAGACGAAGTCGAGTTCAAGGACGGCAAGCGCAAGATCACCCCCAAGAAAGTCTTCCCGGGCTACGTCCTGGTCGAGATGGACATGGACGACGCGTCCTGGTACGTCGTGCGCAACACCTCGGGCGTGACCGGATTCGTCGGCTCGCCGGGGTCGGGTGAGAAGCCCGTGCCGCTGCAGGACAAAGAAGTCAAGACGATCCTCAAACAGATGGGTATCGAGACGCCCAAGCTCAAGATCGACTTCGCGAAGGGCGACCGGATCAAGGTCACCTCGGGACCGTTCTTCGACTTCACCGGGATCGTCGACGACATCCAGCCGGAAAAAGAAAAAGTTCGCGCGCTCATCTCGATCTTCGGGCGCGAGACGCCGGTCGAGCTGGAGTTCTACCAAATCGAAAAGGTCTAGTGGGTTGTGGCGGGGCGAGCGGAGCCGCTCGCCCAGCCGCGGGTTGTGTTCATGCCGGGGGCGCAGCGTTGTCATCCTGAGCTTGTCGAAGGGCGGTTAGAGCGCGACGCCACCGCCGGTCACCGCACCGCCCGGCACGGCGAAGAGCGCCGTGGCAAGGAATGCTGCGGCGGTTCGGTTCAAGTGGCGCACGATGCGTCCTTTTGCGACTCGCGGCTCGTTCCTCGCCGGTGCGGGTGCGCTCGGCGCGAGCGCCGCCGCCGTGCCGTCCCGCGTCCGTGCGGCGCAGGTGGTGGTGCGGCTCGGGTACCTCGATTCGCTTTCGGGGCCGTTCGCCGTCGGTGGGATCCCGCAGCTCAACGGCGCGACGCTCGCCATCGCGGAGGCGAACCGGCGCGGCCGGGTGCGGTACGAGCTCATGATCGGCGACGACACGACGAAGCCCGCGGTCGGTTTGACCGAGGCGCGGAGGCTCGTGGAGAACGAGAAGGTCGACGTGCTGCTCGGCAGCGCTTCGTCGGCGGTCGGCAACGCGCTCTCGGCGTACGCGCAGGGCGCCGGCGTGCTTTACGTCGCGGTCGGAACCCATGACACCGCGATGACCGGCGCGAAGGCGAACCGCGTCTGCTTCCGCCAGACCTGCTCGCTGGCGATGCTCTCGACCGCGCTCGGCGCGGAGCTCGTGAAGCGCGCGAAGCGATGGTATTTCCTGGTCGCCGATTACGCATTCGGGACCGACGCGCGCGACCGGTTGAAGGTGATCCTCGACGCGCACCGCGGGCGCGTCGCCGGCATGGATCTGCACCCGGTCGGCACCGGCGACTTCTCGTCCTACATGGTGAAGGCGCGCGCTTCAGACGCCGACGCGTTCCTGTTCCTCAACGGAGGGACGGACACGCAGATCGCCGCGACCTCGTTCGTGCAGTTCGGTTTGCACAAGCGGATGCTGGCCGCCGGCGTGACCGGCGAGAACGAGCTCGCCGCGGGCTTCCCGTCGGAAGAGCTGGCCGGCTCGCTCTGGGGCTACGTGTGGGGGCCGGACGCCGGCGGGGCCGCCGCTTCGCTCCACCGCAAGCTCGCTGCGGTCGCGCAAGGGTTTGCTCCGAACTGGCGCCAGTATCTCGGCTACATGGCGGTTACCAACATCGTCGAATGTATCGAGGCGAGCGGCACGACCGACACCGCAACGCTCGTGCGCGCGTTCGAGAACCATCGCTACGACGCGGCCAAGGCTCAGCCCGCGTTTTTTCGCGCCTGCGATCACCAAGCGGTGCAGGAGACGTATTGCGCCGAGATGCTGCCGCGCGCGAAACGCCGCGACCCCAACGAGTACTTCCGGATCGTCTCGGCGGTCGCCGGTGAGTTCGCAGCGGGCCAGTGCAGCGATCCGGACAGTGCGAAAGCCGCCGCGATCATCGGCGGTGAGACCGTCCCGGCGCGGCAGGGCTACGCGCCGGTTCGGATCCGCTAACGACGCTGGCCGGTAAGGAGCGATGTGAAGCTTTCGGCCCTCTTGAAGCGCTTGGGACCCGGGTTCGTGACCGGAGCATCCGATGATGATCCCGCCGGAATAGGGACATACATTCAAACTGGCGCCCAGTTCGGCTATCTGCAGCTATGGATCGCGCTCTTTTCCTTCCCCTTCATGACCGTCATACAAGAGATGTGCGGACGAATCGGCCTTGTGACCGGGCAAGGTCTGGCCGCCGTGATTCGCAACAACTATGCACGTCCGGTGTTGATGTTTGTCATCACCATCCAAGTAGCCACGAACACGATCAACATCGGCGCCGACTTGAGCGCGATGGCGGAATCAGCGCAGCTCTTATGGCACATTCCGTATTATCTACTGCTAGCGCTCACGACCCTCATAACAACGGCGCTCATCGTTCTGGTTCCTTACCGCAACTATGCTGTGTACCTGAAGTTCCTCGGCCTCGCGTTGCTGACGTACGTCATTTCAGCGTTCACCGTGCACGTCGATTGGCGGCAGGTATTGACAGCAACGTTCGTGCCGCATTTTCAGTGGAATAAAGAGTTCATTCTGACTTTGATCGCGGTCTTCGGCGTCACTATCTCGCCGTACGAGTTTTTTTGGCAATCGAACGAGGAGGTCGAGGAATTGGTAGAGGCGCGCAAACTCAAGCAAGAAGAGTCAATGCGGCCGCGAATCTCTCGCGCCAGCGTGCGGTTCCTGCGTTACGATACCGCGTTTGGCATGTTCTTCTCGAATGCCATCACGTTTTTCATCATCATCACAGCGGCGGCTACATTAAACGCGCACGGCCATACCGACGTGCAAAGTGCGACACAAGCCGCGCAAGTATTGAAGCCACTAGCGGGAGCCTTCACGTTTGTCCTGTTCACCGTGGGTATCGTCAGTTCGGGCTTGCTCGCGATTCCCGTGATGGCAGGATCCTCTGCGTACGCTGTGGGCGGTGCGTTCAATTGGTCGCGAACGCTAAGTAAGCCCTTCTGGCAAGAATGGCGTTTTTACGGAATCATTGTCGCGTCGTGCGTGATCGGACTTCTCGTAAACGCGCTGCACATACCGCCGTTCAAATTGCTGTATTACTCGGCGGTTCTCAATGGCGTCATCTCGCCCGTCCTGATATTCATCGTCACGCAGATCGCAAGTAATCGGAAGATTATGAAGCAATTCTCGAATTCACGGGCTAGCAACGTTATGAGTTGGTCGTTGTGTGTATTCATGACGCTAGCGCTCATGGCGTTCCTCGTGTTGTCCCGGACCTAACCCGTTTGCACGGCCGCTGCGATACCCGTGCGCGCGGATTCGCTGCGCAGCGGTCGAGGACAGCGCGAGTCGGAACAGGTCCGGGACGACGTAGTACGGGTCGAGTCCGGTGCCGTCGTTCGTCAAGATGACGATGTCGATGCCGTCGTCGGGGAACGTTGCATTGACGGTCTGGAACCCGCCGATGGCACCGTCGTGCCAAAGGTAGCGGTAGCCGTGCAGATCGGAAGAGCA
>CALEOJ010000196.1 GCA_937910425.1 uncultured candidate division WPS-2 bacterium | reverse complement strand
GTCGGCACCGGCGTGGGGGTTGCGGTCGCCACCGGCGTTGCAGTCGGCACCCGTGTCGGTGTGGGGACCGGGGTTGGGGTGCGTGTCGGCCGAGGCGCCGGCGTCGCCGCGGCGCCGAAGACGGCATTGAGACACCTCATCACCAGCACGGCGCGGGCGTCCGCCGTTCCGAAGCACCGCTCGACTGCGGTTCGCCGGGCCTCGTCGACGCCGAGCTTCGCCAGGCACGACCCGACGGGGTCCCGGCTAAGCCGGACACTGCCGGCGACGCATGCGAGGTACGCTGCGGTGAGCGGGCTGGGCGTGATCGTCGTCCCCGGCGGAGCCGGCTGCGCGCCGGTGCGGGCCGGCAGGGCCAACAGCGCCGCGGTGATGGCGCAGCAGCGAAAGGCGTTCGAGCGGCTGACGAGACCGGTGCCCATCGCGCTACGAGAGTGCGACGACCGCCGCCGCGGCGTCGTTCGCTTCGCTGCGGTGCAGCAGCGCGTCGGGGGTGCGATCGCCCGACGCCCACCACGCGTGGTCCGGCGGAAGCGTCGCGACGACGACGAGATCGTCGCGGCGCAGGTGCAGATGCTCGATCAGGTCCTGCGGCTCGATCCCCGTCCCGAGCGCTGCGGCGCGGCCGTGCAGCGGGCGCTGCGCTCCGGTGCCGTCGATCAGCGCCGCGTGCAACTGCCCCGCGCCGGCGTAGTCGACGTCGGTACCGTCCTTCGCGAAGGCCATCAGCACGACGGCCGCGGCCAGCAAGTCGTCGCGGTGCTCGCGCGCGTGTTTCTGCACGACACGGTCGAGCGCGCCGAGCGCGATCGCCAAAGCCTTGCGTGACGTCACCAGTGCGCGCGCGCCGGTGCGCAACAGGTCGCTCACGACGACCGGATCGGCGCCCGCGAGCACCGCTCCGACTGCGACGACGGTCGCGCCGTCGGCACTCGACCACGTCTCGGCGAAGGTGGCGCCGTGCTTGCGCGCATGCGGCGCGCGGGACGCCACCTCGACGCGCATCACGTCCGGCCCGATTCGCCGATCGCGTGGCGCATGACCAACACGTCGCGCCCGGTACCGTCGCGCCGCACGATGCCGTCCGGCTGCAGCGAGAGGTCGATGAATCCGGTTCCACGGTAGAGCGCGAGCGCGCGCTCGTTGTCGGGGAAGACGCGCAGGGTCAGCGCCGGCTTTCCGTTCGTGCGCGCCCAGGCGAGCGCGCGCTCCAGCAACGCCCGTCCGATGCCGCGGCTGCGGTGCAGCGCGCCGACGATCATCCCGATCTCGGGCTCTTCCTGCGTGACGTCGATGACGCTCAGCTCGCCGACGAGCTCGCGCCCGTCGACCGCGATCCAGCCGACGCTGCGGCGCAGCAGCAGCGCATCGCGCAGCGCGCGGGCCCGTGCGGCGAGGTCGAACGGCCACTCCGTGGCGATATAGGTTCCCTCGCGCGCGATCTCCGCGAGCAGCGCGACGACCGCGTCGATGTCGCGCTCGCCCACCGGGCGAATCGTCCACGACGGGCGCGTCACCTCATTCGATTCCGAGCTTCGCGAGATAGCCCGGCAGCACGTCGACCGGATCGCCGCCGCCGCTCAGCGAGAGCCCGTGCCACGCGTAGCGCACGACGCCGTCGGCGTCGAGCAGAAAGTCGGCCGGGATCCGGTACTTGGTCCCGGCGCGCAGCTGCACGGCCGGCGCGATGGCGGCGTCGAGCTCGTCGATCGGGTAGATCGCGACCGGGAACGGGAGCGCCGCGCTTACGACCGCCGCGCGCGCCGCGTCCGCGTCCTCGAGCACGTCGACGCCGACGAAACGCACGCGATCGCCGTACTTGGCGAACGCTCGACGCACGAACGGCAGCGACTCCTGACACGGGCCGCACCAGCCGGCGAACAGGAAGACGTAGGTCGGGGTTCCGCGCGGCGCGAGGGTCAGCGGGCTGCCGTCGCTCCCGGTCAGTGTCAGAACCGGTCCGCGCTTGCCGATCGCGTCCGAGAGATCGAAAACGGTCGCAGGAGGCCGCGCCGCGCCGGTCAGCGTGACGGATGCGAGGACGGCGAGCGCGAGCGCGCGGAGCCCTGACATGGCGAGAGACCGTCTTGCGACGGGCTCTCGGGATGTTCCCTGCCGGAGCAGCTAGTCCGCC
>CALEOJ010000195.1 GCA_937910425.1 uncultured candidate division WPS-2 bacterium | reverse complement strand
CCGACCCGAAATGGTTTGATGGCGTTCGCGCCCCGAGAGAGATCCTGGAGCTTCTGGAGGACGACCATGTGCGCTACGTGCAAATGGGCTATATCGACGACCGACCGGACCGCGTTATTGTCAGGCGCGAACGGCTTTGCCCATAAGGTCCGCTGATCGTCCGCTTTCTTGTGCAGGGTGCGGGTCTGCCCAAAAAGGCCCTAGACGGCGTGACCAGCCTTCTGCGCCATCTCCTCCACCCGCCTCAGGTCGAAGAAGAGCTGGTTGCGGTCGTTGTTAAGGTCCTGAAAGCCGCACTTACGGTAGAAGGTCCGGGCATCTTCGGAGATCGTGTCCACGACCACGATGCGTGACCCGCTCTCCCGTCCGAGACTGTGCGCCTTCTGCAAGGCGCGGACGAGAAGCACCGTGCCGATTCCACCGCGTTGCAGCCCCTTTTGAATCGCAAGGCGGCCGATCAGCGTAGCGGGCACCGAGCCGTATTTCATCTTCCGAGCCAGGCTGCCCGAAAGCTTCAGCTACGCCCCGAGCGCGATTGCGCGCGGGCACGGCTTCGTCGTGGCAATCGACACCCCATCGTTCTCTCGGCGGTTCCTGTCGGCGGTTCGTCTTCGATCTGCACCGGCCCTGCGACGCGTACGCGCACGTACCGGCGCGCAATGAAACCACGACGGCGTCCCGTCGCGCGCCGCGTCCGCCGTTCACGACTCGCGAGCGGCGGCGGCCTCGAGCCGCAACGCGTCCGCGGGGTCGCGCAGATCCAAGCCGAGCGCGCTGATGCTGTCGGCGCAATCCATTGCAGTCACTGCCGCCAATCCGGCCAACCTCTCGCTCAACGCGCGCGCCGGTTGGTAGACCGTTCCGATCGCGCGGGCGAGCGCAGCCATCGGCCAGAGCGGAATCGGAATGATGACGATCTCGCGGCCGAAGCGGTATCGGGCGATCGCCTTGAGGTATCCCGCGAACGTCATCGGTCGCTCGGCGCCGAGCTGATAGAGACGCCGGTCGCGAGCCGGGCCTAGCGCGAGGCGCACGAGGGCGAGCGCAAGATCGTCGACGTGGATCGTTTGGACCGGCGCGCTCGGACGAGGTACGGGTACGATGCGCGCCCGCTTCACCAGCGCGCACAATCGTCCGTAGAGACCTTGCTCGAGGCCGCCGTACACCATTCCCGGGCGAACGATCGCGTCGCCGGCGCCGGTAAGCAGCGCTTCGGTCGACGCTTTGCTCGCGGCGTACCCGGAGGTCGCGCCCGTCGCCGCGGACTGGCTCGAAACGAACACGAAACGCCCGACGCCCTGGCGGCGCGCAGCATCAATAAGCCGGGCGGTCCCTTCCGTGTTGACGTCGCGGGCCGAGGGAGCGGTGAATGCCGCACCGTCGATCGCGAGATGAACGACGGCTGTCGCGCCGACGAGCGCATCTTCCGGCGGCGCGCCGGCGACGTCATAGGCGAAGCGCCGGACCCCAGGACGCGAGGTGCGCGCGCCGGGCCGGCGCGTCAGCGCGTGAACGTTCGCGCTCTGATCGAGCGCCCTCCGCACGACCGCCGATCCGATATAGCCGTCGGCGCCCGTCACGACAAGCGTCGGGCGGTGGGCCTCCGTCACGCGGGCGCGGCGGCGGCGGGTACACGACGGATCGCCACGAGATGGTGTAGGCCGAGCACCGGCGCGGCCGGCGAGAGCAGCCGTTCGACGACGCGCAGCCCGCCGATCGTCTGCGTCGGCATCAACTGCCGAAAGTTGAGACCGCCCGACAGCACGTACCGCACGTAGTTGAGCATCACTTCCGACTGCACGATCTGGAGCTGCGGGTTCTCCGCCACAAAGCGTGCTCGATCGCGGAAGAAGACGATATAGCTGAGCGCTTGATTCGTGCGGTTGGTATCGTGCTGCTCGTCCGCGCGCCAGCCGGGCCCCGTTCGGTCGAACGTCTCTTCGCCGAACAGGTGCGCATAGAGCAGCCTCGAGAGCGGCCCAAAGTAGGGATCGATGAGGATCACGCCGCCGCCCGGTCGCACGACCCGGGTCACCTCGGCGAAGAAGCGCGCGGGGTCGGGAAAGTGGTGAAAGCAGTTGATGCCGTAGATCACGCGAACGCTTTGGTCGTCGAGATCGAGGCTCATCGCGTCGAGCACGCGCTCGAGGTGCGGCGCCGGGAGGATGTCGGACGTCACGACGTCCGGGTAGTAGTCCTTGAGCATGCTCGAACCGGCGCCGAGCTCGATGCGAAGGCCTGCGGTGTCACCGAAGAGCCGTTCGTCCAGCGCGCGTATTCGGTGATAGAAGTCTTCGAAAACGCTTCGGATCATCGGCCGCTTCGAAAGGATACGGCGATGGTCGAGCAATCGCTCGGCGGCGTCGTCGAAGTCGTGACGAACGTCCGGATCGCGCAGGAAATCGATCAGCGGCATGTGAGCTGCCCTTTCGGCATACTATGCGGAGCCGACTGTTCGCGCCGCAACGATGCGGGCGATGCGATCGGCATTGGCCATGATCGTGAAGGTGTGCGACTTTGCCGGCAGCGTGGTGAGGACCGCGCCGTCGACGACGTGGACGCTGTCGATGCCCGCGAGGCGGCCCTCGCGATCCGTCTCGTAGCGCGTCGGGCGTTCTCGCATGGGGAGGGTTCCCGCGTAGTGCATCTCCTCGCCGGGGCGGTTGAGCGAGGTCGATCCCGGCAGCAGCCTCACCCCCAGCTTGGCGAACTCCTCGGTCAACCGCCGCACGGCGTGACGCACTGCGATACGCAAGCTGTCGGCGTAACCGCCGTGCACGGCGAGTTCGCCGCCCGTGCGCAGCCGTAGCGTGTTCCGCGAATAGGTTCCCGGAAAAAAGCACAGCGTGGCGAGCATTCTCGGCCAGATCCACGCTCCGATGCGCCGGCCGAACGGCCGCAGCAGCGGAATTCGTCCGTAGAGCTCGGTCGGCAGCATGCCGCTCGTCGGAAAGAGTCCGCCGAAGATCTCCGGCGCTCCGTCGATCTCCACCAGTTCGAGGGCGAACGCGAGCTGGCTGAGGGCGTAGCCGCGTTCGACCGGCGGCGCGAAAAGGCTCGCGACGGAGCACAGTGCGAACGCGAGGATCGGCGTCGTGAGCAGCGGCACGTCGACGTCGTAGGCACCGAGCATTTCGAGCGCAAGCTTCGTCGAACCCAAGGTTCCGGCCGCGAGGAAGACGCGATCGCCCCTGAAGCTGCGCTCGCCGCCGTCGCGCATGCCGACCGCGCGCGCGGCGAACCGCCCATCCTCGGCGACGACGTTGGTCACGAACCAACCTGACGAATACGTGAAGCCTGACTGTGCGCGCAGCGCGGTCAGCTCGTCCGCCGCATTGTAGATCGCGCGCCGCTGACAACCGAACATGCACATTCCGCGCAGATCGCATCGGGATCGCTCGCCGAGGTCTTCGGTCAGCACGGCGTGCTGCGGCCGTCCCATGCGAAAGCTCCCCGGCGCGCCGCGGCCGAACCTTTGGACGCGGCGATTGTGACGCGCGTAGATCGGTTCGAAGTTGGGTTCGACCGGATGCGGCGTCTGCAGCGGATAGTCGTTGCCGTACCACTCGGAGAGCTCGTCGTCGGCCGAGCCGCTGACGCCGATCCTTGTCGCGACGGCGTTGTAGCTCGGCAAGAGGTCCGCTCGCCGGAACGGATATTCTCGCAGCTCGCGATCGGTGAACGCGCCGACGCCCGTTCCCCACGCGTTGGACAATCCGCCGGGTGCGAGCGATCCGTGCGCGGCAAACGCGTCCGCGACGATGCGGTAGCGGTCGCGGAAATCGCGGAAGACGTGGCTGTATTCCGGAGCCTGCAACTTCGGCGACGCATTCTCCAAGATCGACGCGTCCGATCCGAGGAACACCCGCCATTGTTCGGAGTCGCCGAACCTGCGCTCGACGAAGTCGCGGCCGTCGAGCGCGGTCGCGTCCTCACGCGAGACGCCGGGATCGATCATGTGGACACGAAGCCCCGCGTTCAGCAGCGGCCAGGCCGCCGAGACGCCGGCCGGACCACTGCCGACGATCACGACGTTCGCGTCGCTCATCGCCGAGCGCGCAGCGGCCACCAGGTCAATCGGTGGACCGCGATTCGCCACGGAACCAGCCCGAGCTCGACGATCCCGCACCCGATCGCTCGGACGGCGAACGACGCGAAGCTGCGCCGCGCCGCCGCACGAGTCTGCTCGGCACCCCAGGGCGTGAGCTCGGTGGCCAGCGTGACGAGAAACAGGCGTCGCTGGAATTCGCGCGACGCCTGCGACTTGGGCAGCAGCGGTACGGGTTCGAACAAGGCGGCCAGCCATGGTATTCGCCACCAGGCGGGCGGCAGCGCCAGCGGCGCCGACGCCGGCGGGAGCAGCCGCAGGTAGCGCCGCAGCGCGAATCGCGGGGCACGCCGGCCGCACGCGTAGCGCTGTAACGCTCGTGCCTCGAGCAAGATCGCTCGCGACGCCGGGGCTGACGTTCTCGAGGTGCTCAAGCCGGCGAGGCCCTGCTCGTCGAGCGTTCGCTTACGCGTCCCGCAACGGTGAGGAAGATTCTCGTTCGCTCGGAGTACATCGCTCACCGCGGCTTCACCGGGGGCGCAGTCGGCTCCCGGCCGCGCGCGGCGAGGCGAGCATCATGGCCCGCTTGGCGCGCCAGTGCGGTCGAGGGACTTGGCGCGGTCGCGTCGCCGACTGCGATCTCCCATGCCGCGTCACCGAGCAGCGTGAGACCCAGGGCGCGACACTCGCCCCAGGTCGTCGCTAGGCCCTTGCCGTTGACGGTCATTGTATGCCGCGGTCCGACGGACGAGATAGCGACCGTCCGAGCCGAAATGCAACGCCTTCGGACACTGATTGAAGCCGCGCCATCGCAAAGTCGAAAGCGTCCCCGGGGAGGGCTGGCGGTCGAAGTCGCGCACGGGCGGCTGCGAAGTCGACCACGGTGGGCACCGGCGGGCCCGAGCGGATACGGCGGGACGCCGTGTCGCGCGCACCACGCCTCGAAGTCTCGCAGATCGGCGGCGTACGCGCGACCTATTAAAGAATGCGACAACCACGCGGATTTCGATAGGGTGCAACCCCCGCACCCCGTTGAACCCAGCGCACCTACCAAGGCGTCCGCTCCCGCCTCTGCGGAGAGCGGAGCGCCGCCGGTGCCCGCGAGAGAGGGTGCAAGGGTCGAGACTATAGAGCACCCTGCCACTGCACCCCTCGCGACGGTTGCACCCCGTTCGTTCGTCGCGACGGTGCTCGGCATAGGCTCGGGCGTTGCCGCTCAGGTCGCCGACGACGCTCAGGTCACCGAATGACCAACGCTTCGGATCGCGGTCTCGCAGGCTCTCGTCGGCGAGCTGATGGCCGAGTGCCCGTGCGAGCGCGGCCGGGGGCGCGACGGCTGTAACGGCCCCGTAGATCGTGCCTGGATCGTCGAAACCATTCTCGACGCCGACGAGCGCCACGAATGGGAGCGCCGGCACGCCGCACGGCTAGGTACGCAATGAGCGGCCGCTCCGGAACCATTCCGCTCGCCGCCTTCGCGGCCGATCTTCGAGCGTTGGCGTCCGAAGCCAGATTCAGCGAGCCCTTCCGCGCGCTCCTGAATCATTCTGCCGACACGGCGGACGAGCTCGTGGCGAAATGCCGTGCTGCCGGGCTCGCCGCGTTCGTGCCGCGCCGTGCGATTCCAAAGCGGCCAGCGCGAGGTGCCAGTGACACCGCAGAGGTCGCCTACATGGTCGACCTCGTCGCCCTCACGAGCGACATTCTCAAAGGCTTGCCGACCGGCGATGGAGTTCAGGCGTGACGCCGCCTGACATCGACGCGCTCGACGAGCGACTTGCTGCAGCACTGGCAAATCTGACGCCGGCACAACGAGGGCGCGCCCTCGCGTTCCTGAGCGGCGAAACAAAAACAGCCATTGCCGTGCGCGAGGGTGTCTCTCCGCAGGCGGTCGACCAAACGCTTCGGACCCCGGCTGTCCAGGCGTTCTGCTCCATCGCCGGTCACCGTTACGCGGTTAACTTGGTGAAGATCGACGGCGGCGAGGCGAAACCGATCGCACAGGCGCTGTTCCAGGGTCTCGTCGAGATTGCATTAGGGGCAACGCGCCCCGTCGTCCACGGCGGGAACTACGCGCTCGTACCCGATTACAGTTTGCGCCTCGAAGCGACGCGGACGGTCCTCGATTTCATCGAGCCGCCCGGCGGTATCGTGGACCGTCCAGCCGACCACAAGGATCAACGGTCGGCGCAGCGGTCCGGCGGCGGCGAGACGATCGCCCGCGAGAAAACGACCGTTTCGCGTACGCGCGAGATCCGGAGCCGGCCTTGAAAACCGTTGAAGGCACCGCCGGGGGTCGCGCGTACGCCCGCGCGCGCGATGGGGTTCCTGAAAATCGCAACTTGCGGGCTGTTGAAAATCGCAACTTGGCTCTCGTCGCAAGCCCTGAGAAGCAACCGATCGCGCGGATCAGACCGCCGTCGATCGGGATCGTCGCGCCGGTCACGTACGACGCGCGAGCGGAGGCCAGGAAGGCGACGACCGCGCCGAACTCCTCGGGCTGGCCGGCGCGGCGGAGCGGCGCATCGCCGACACGATCGCCGGCGCCCGTCTCGCGCAAGCGATCGGTGAGAATCAGTCCGGGCGCGACGTTGTTGACCGTGATCCCGTGCGGGCCGAGCTCGTCGGCCAGGAGCTTCGCCATACCGACCACGCCGGCGCGCATCGCGGTCGAGAGGATCGAGCGCGGCAGCACGGACTTCACCGACAGGCTGACGATGTTGATCACGCGTCCGCCGCCGTCGCGCGCGAGGTGCGGCAGCGCGAGCCGCGTCATGCGCACCGTGCTGAGCAGATTGAGTTCGAACGCGCGCTGCCACGCGGCGTCGTCGAAATCGTCGAAGCTCCCGAACGGCGGACCGCCGGCGTTGTTGACCAGCACGTCGATCCGGCCGTACGCCTGCACCGCGGCGTCGACGAACGCCGCGCTCGCTGCCGCGTCGGTGACGTCGACCGGCACGGCCAGCACGCGCCGTCCGCTCTCGGCGCGGATCGTCGCGGCGGTCGCCTCGAGCGTTTGCGCGTTGCGCGCGCCGATCGCGAGATCGGCGCCTTCCGCCGCCAATGCGGCGGCGGTCGCGCGGCCGAGACCTTTGCTCGCCGCGAGCACGAGCGCGACGCGGCCCGCGAGCCCGAGGTCCACGGCGCGCTACTCGACGATCTGGTGCGTTGCGGTCCCGTTGCCGAGCGGCAGCTGTTCCGTTTCGGTCTCCGCCGCGGGCGGCGCCGCGCTCGCGGCGGGCAGCGCGCTCGCCTCCGTTATCGGTGTGCGCTCGATCAGCGAGAGGTGCGTCATCAGCAGCGAGCGCAGTTCGCTCTTCGCCTTCTCCGCCGTGTCACCGTGGCGCTGCGCCTCGCGCCGCGCCTCGTCGATGCGGCCGCTCAGCGCCGAGATCTCGCGCTCCGCGACCAGCCGCGCCTCTTGCTTGATGAGGTCGGCCTCTTTGTGCGCGGCGGCTTTCACCTCGTCGGCGGTGCGCTGGGCGAGGAGCAGCGTCGACTGCAGCGACTCCTCCATCGCCTTGAAGTGCGAAAGCCGCTCGCGCAGATCGGCCATATCGCCCTGGAGCGCGGCGCGCGCCTGCGCCTCGTCTTCGAGCGCCTCGATGATCTCGTCGAGAAACTCGTTGACCTCGTTGCGGTCGTAGCCTTGCAGCGACTTCTTGAACTCTTTGTGCTGGATGTCGAGAATCGTGAGTCTGGCCATTAGCGGAGGTCCCTGATCCCGAGAATGCCGTCGTTGTCGAGTTGCTCGCGGACGCCGGCGGAGTTGACGTTGACCCCGGCCGGCACGACGAGGTAGATCGCCTCGGCGAGCTTCTGGATACGGCCGTCGATCGTGTACGCGACGCCGGACGTGAAGTCGACGACGCGCTGCAGCAGATTGCGGTCGGCGCCCTGCACGTTCACGATCACCACTTGGCGCGCTCTCAGCGCGTCCGCGATCTCGGTGACGTCGCCGAACGAACGCGGTGCGAAGACCGCGACCGAGCCTCCGCCACGCCGCGACCCCTCGCCGATCGGGACGACGTTGCGCTTCGCCCCGACCTCGTCGTGGGCATAGAGCTCGTCGTCCTCCTCGTCGTGGACCGCGAACCAGGATCCGAACCGCGCGAACATGCTCATGCCAGGCTCCTCTCTCTCACGGGTCGCGGGCCGAAGATCGCGGTGCCGAGTCGCACCATCGTCGAACCGTGGCGCACCGCGCGCTCCCAATCTCCGGACATCCCCAGCGACAGCGTCGTCCCGCCGACGCGCTCGAAGGCGGCACGCGCCGCCGCGAACGCCGCGTCGACGTCGCCGTGCTGCGGCCCGATCGCCATCACGCCGTCGACCGCAAGGCCTTCGTCGCGCAGCCGCGCGGCGAGCCCCGGTGCGTCGGCCGGGGAGGCGCCGAACCGTTCGGTCGACGGCGCGATAGATCGGAAGAGCACACGTCTGAACTCCGTCACGCC
>CALEOJ010000194.1 GCA_937910425.1 uncultured candidate division WPS-2 bacterium | reverse complement strand
TGGCGTGACTGGAGTTCAGACGTGTGCTCTTCCGATCTGTGCGCGCCGAGCGCGAACGCACCGCGCTCGCGAACGACGCGCAGCGGCTCGACGACAAGATCGCGCGCCTGCAATCTCCCGAACGGCTCGCGGCGCTGGCCGGCAAGCTGCGGCTGCACGACCCGCACGTGTATGCCGTCGTCCGCGTACCCGAGCCGAAAGCGCAGCCGAAACCGACCGGTCTGGCCTTCTTCGGCACGTGGTTCAGTAGCGGAGTGAAGTAGTGGCGGCGCGTGCGTTCGCGCGCGTCGCACCGGTGCGCGCGAAGGTCTCGCTCGTCGCGATCGTCGTGCTGGCGATGCTCCTGGCGGCGCGGCTCGGCGACCTCCAGATCCGCGAGGGGCCGAAGCTCGCGCACGCCGCGCAGCTGCAGCACGACACGATCGTCGACTCGTTCGCGCGCCGGGGCGCGATCCTCGATCGCAACGGCGGCGTGCTGGTGCGCTCGCTCCCGTCCGAGTCGATCTACGCCGCGCCGACCGAGATCGTCGATCCGCACGCCGCCGCCCGCAAGCTCGCCCCGCTGCTGCGCAAGCCCGCCGCCGAACTCGAGCGCGCGATGCGCGGCAAGTTCGAGTTCCTCTGGCTCGCGCGCAAGGTTCCGCACGAGGTCGCGCAGCGCGTCGACGCGCTCGGACTGGCCGGAATCGGCACCAAGTCGGAAGAGACCGGGACGCGCTTCGTCGCCTCGGGCCGGCTCGCGTCGACCGTGCTCGGCTTCACCGGCACCGACGAGAACGGCCTCGACGGCCTCGAGTACTCGCGCGACAAGCTGCTGCGCGGCGCGCCGGGGAAGATGCGCATCGAAGCCGACCAGTTCGGCCGCTCGATCCCGTTCGGCGAGACGCATGTCATCGAGCGTGCCGTCGCCGGCAAGACGATCGTCACCACGCTCGATCCCTACCTGCAGTTCGAGGCGGAGCGCCTGCTGCGCGCGGCGGTGAAGAAGTGGAGCGCGCGCGCCGGCACCGCGATCGTGATGGACCCCTGGAACGGCGAGCTGCTCGCGATCGCCAACGTCCCCGACTTCGACCCGGCGCGCTTCGGCGCGTTCTCGTCCGACGCGTGGCGCGACCGCGCGATCGCCGACGCCTACGAACCAGGCTCGACGTTCAAGCTGATCACCGCCGCGGCCGCGCTCGAGAGCGGCAAGTTCGCGCCGGGGGTTCGCTTCCCCGCGCGCGATTCGATCGAGGTCGGCGGGCGCACGATCTACAACGCCGAGGACGGGATGATGGCCGCCGACATGGCGGGCGGGAACGAGTCGATCGAGCAGATCGTCGCCTACTCGCACAACGTCGGTGCGGCGGAGATCGGGCTCGCGACCGGGCCGACGGCGATGTACCGCACGATCCGCAAGTTCGGCTTCGGCGATCCGACCGACGTCGAGCTTCCGGGCGAGAACCCCGGCATCGTGACGCCGCCGTCGGAGTGGAGCGGTTCCTCGCTCGCGACGATCTCGTTCGGCCACGGGATCTCGATCACGCCGCTCGCGCTCGCGCGTGCCTACGCGACGATCGCGAACGGCGGCGTGCTGATCCGCCCGCGCATCGTCGCGGCGATCCAGGACGCGAACGGGAAGACCCTCTACCGCTACGGCGCCGAGGTCGAGCGCCGCGTGGTCTCCGAGCGTACCGCCGCGACGCTGCGCGGCTACCTGCGCGCGGTCGTCCTGCACGGCACCGGCAACCCGACCGCGCGCGTCGCGGGCTACACGACCGCCGGCAAGACCGGAACGGCGCAGGTCGTCGAGAACGGCCGCTACCTGAGCGGCGCGTACATCGCCTCGTTCGTGGGGATGATCCCGGCGGAGCGGCCGCGCTACGTGATCCTGGTGAAGGTCGATCGTCCGCGCGGTTCGATCTACGGCTCGCAGGTTGCCGCGCCGGTCTTCGCCGAGCTTGCGCGGGCCGCGATGTTCCACGCCGGCATCATGCCCACGGCGGCGCCGCAGCGCTTGGTCCGTTCGAGCCGTCCGGCGAAGGGAACTCGCTGATGCGAGAGACTGCCCGGCTCGTCGCGACGCTGGCCGGCGCGCGCGTCGCCGGCTCGCTCCCGCCGTCGGTCGACGCGATCGCCACCGATTCGCGCGCCGTTCGCCCCGGAACGCTCTTCGTCGCCCTCCGCGGCGAACGGACGGACGGCCACAACTTCATCGCCGACGCCCTCGCCCGCGGCGCCACCGCAATCGTCCTCGAAGACCACCCCAATCTCACCCTGAGCTTGTCGAAGGGTGTCCCCGCGATCATCGTGAGCGACACGCGCATCGCCGCATCCGCGCTCGCCGACGCCTTTCACGACCATCCCTCGCACGCGCTCATCGTCATCGGCGTCACCGGCACCAACGGCAAGACCACCACCACGCACCTCATCCGCGACATCCTCGAAACCGCCGGCATCCCGTGCGGCGTCATCGGGACGCTGGGCGGCGAGTTCCGCGATCGCCGCTGGCCGCTCTCGAACACGACCCCGCTCGCACTCGAACTGCACGGGCTACTCGCCGCACAGCGCGACGCCGGCGCGCAGGCGGTCGCGATGGAGGTCTCCTCGCATGCACTGGCGCTGCACCGCGTCGACCACGTGCGCTTCCGCGTCGCCGTGCTCACCAACATCACGCGCGATCACCTCGACTTCCACGGCACGCTCGAACGGTACGCCGCTGCGAAGCGCCGGCTGCTCGACCTTGCTCCGGATCAGGTGATCGATCTCGACGATCCGTTCGGCGCGCGCTTCGCGAGCGAGCTCGACCACCCGTTCCCGTACTACATCGACGCCGAGCCGCAAGGCGGCCTTCACGCAACCGATCTGCGGCTGCAAGGCGACGGCTCGACGTTCCGCGTCGGGACGCACGAGGTCACGATCCATCTGCCCGGCCGCTTCAACGTCCGCAACGCGCTCGCGGCGATGGGGGCCGCCCTGATGCTCGACGTGGGGATCTCGGTCGAGACGATCGCGCGCGGGCTCGCCGCGACGCGCGCGGTGCCGGGGCGCATGGAACGCATCGGCGCGTTCGGGATCAACGCGATCGTCGACTACGCCCACACCCCCGACGCGCTCGAGAACGTGCTGCGCGCGGTGCGCGAGACGACCAAACGCGACCTGATCGTCGTGTTCGGCTGCGGCGGCGACCGCGATCACGGCAAGCGCGCGCAGATGGGCGAGATCGCCGCGCGGCTCGCCGACCGCGTCATCGTCACCTCGGACAACCCGCGCAGCGAAGACCCGATGGCGATCGCGCACGACATCGCGAACGGCTTCCAGCGCACGCACATCGAGCTCGACCGGCGCAGCGCGATTCGCCGCGCGATCGACGAGGCGCGCGCCGGCGACACCGTCGTCGTCGCCGGCAAAGGCCACGAGACCTACCAGATCGTCGGCCACGAAACCCGCCCCTTCGACGACCGCGACGAAGTCCGCATCGCCTTCGCCAAACGCGCCGAAACGATCAACCGATGACCGAAACCTCGCCCGAGCCCACCGCGCCAAGCCGCATCCTCGATGTCACCCTGAGCTTGTCGAAGGGCGAACGATCGTGCGGCTAGCGACCCGCGAAGCGATCGAAGCGATCCACGCCACCGCAACGGGCGAAAGCGCGTTCCCCGAATCGCTGCTGGTGCAGACCGATACGCGCGCGATCGAGCGCGGCGCGACCTTCCTCGCGCTGCGCGGCGAACGGTTCGACGGGCACGCGTACGTCGAAGAGGCGTTCGTGCGCGGCGCCGCCTGCGCGATCGTCGACGACGCCTCGGTCGTGCCGCCGGGACGAGCCGCGCTCGTCGTGCGCGATACGCTGCAGGCCTACCTCGATCTCGGGCGGCTGGCGCGCGCGCGCGTGAAGGGCACCGTCGTTGCCGTCACCGGCAGTACCGGCAAGACGACGACCAAGCAGTTTCTCCTCGCGCTGCTGCGCGGCGCCGGGATCCCGGTCAGCGCGACGCCGGAGAACGAGAACAACGAAGTCGGCGTCGCGAAGTTTCTGTGCGGGCTCGGCGACGGCGATGCGCGCGTCGCGATCATCGAGATGGGCGCGCGCAAGTACCGCGACCTCGACGTGCTGGTCGAGGCCGCGCGTCCGGACGTCGGCGTGCTCACGAACGCCGGCGAGGCGCACCTCGAGATCATGGGCTCGCGCGAACGGATAGCCGACACGAAGTGGGCCGTCCCCGCCGGCGCGCGCCGCGCCGTGCTCAACCTCGACGACGCCGTCTCGGTCACGCTCGCCGCCGGCCTCGCCGCGCCGCCGCTCTGGTACGGGATCGACGGCGAACGCCCGCCGCACGGCCAGCGCGCTGTCGTCATCGAGGCGGACGCCGTGTGGACGATCGCCGAGGACGGCACGACCGAGACCCACCACATCGCGATCGGTTTCCCGGGCGACCACAACCGCCGCAACCTGGCCGGCGCGTTCGCCGCCGCGCTCTTGTGCAACGCGACCGCCGAAGCGTTGGCCGACGCGGTGCGCGGCATCGCGCTCCCGCACGGCCGCTACGAAGTCGTCGAGCTCCCCGACGACGTGAGGCTCGTCTTCGACGCCTACAACGCCTCGCTCTCGGGGACGCTGGTGACGCTCGCGACGTTCGGCCGCGAAGAGGCGGAGCGGCGCATCGCGGTGCTCGGCAGCATGGCCGAGCTCGGCGACGAGGCGCCGACGATGCACCACAAGATCGGTGAGATCGCGGGGACGCGCGCCGACATCGTGCTCGCCGGCGGACGCTACGCCGAAGACACCGCACGCGGCGTCGAAGCGAAGGGCGGCGCGGTCGTCCGCTACGCGAGCAACGAGGACGCGATCGCCTGGCTGCGCGCCAACGTGCGCCGCGGCGACGCGATCCTGCTCAAGGGCTCGCGCATGTACAAGATGGAGCAGATCGCCGAAGCGCTCGGCGCCGAGGTGTTCGCGTGATCCCGGTCGCGGTGCGCGAGAGCGGACTCCCCGAGGGACTGGTCGCGATCCCGGTGCGCACGCGCCTGATCGCGCCGAACGACGATCTCGCGGTGCTGGTCGGCGACGCGATCCGCGGGATCGCGCAACCCGGCGACGTCGTCGCGATCGCCGAGACGGGCGTCGCGATCGCGCAGTCGCGCTTCATCGCCGCCGAGGCGATCCGTCCCTCGCCGCTCGCGCTCGCGCTCTCGCGCCACGCCGATCCGATGGCCACGGTGAGCCAGCCCGAGTCGCTGCAGCTCGTCATCGACCAGGTCGGCGCGCGCAAAGTCGTATGGGCCGCGGTCGCGCACGTGTTCGGCCGCCTGCGCGGCCGCCGCGGCGCGTTCTACGAGATCCTCGGCGAAGCGATCGCCGCGATCGACGGCTACACCGGGACGATGCCGCCGTACGAGCGCGCGATCGTGCTCGGTCCCGCCGAACCCGACCGCGTCGCGACCGAGCTCGCCGAAGCGCTCGGCGTCCACGTCGCGATCGTCGACGCCAACGACCTGCGCCGCACCAAAGCCCTCGGCGCCTCACCGCACCTCGACCGCGCCGCCGTCGAACGCGCCCTGCTGAGCAATCCGGGCGGCAACGGCGACGAACAAACCCCCATCGTCGTCCTCGCCTGGCGCGGCGAAGGCCCCAACCCGTTGGTGACGCCGTGAGCACCACCCCTCCCGACGTCACCCCGCAAGCCACCAGCCCCGATGTCTCGACGCGCGCCACCCCGCCCGATGTCTCCCCGAGCCCATCGACGCGCGCCACCCCACCCGATGTCTCCCCGAGCCCATCGACGCGCGCCACCCCACCCGATGTCACCCTGAGCTTGTCGAAGGGCGAACGATGAGCGACGTCGGGATCAACGCGCCTTGGTGGTTTCTGCTCGCACTGGCCTTCCCCGGCAGCAGCGGCCTGCTGGTGGTCCCGCTGTTGCTCTGCGGCGGCGTCGCCTTCGCGCTCACCGCGCTACTCGGGCGTCCGCTCATCGCAACGCTCCGCAAGGCCGCCGCACGCCAGACCGCGTACGAGGACGCGCCGCAAACGCACCAAGCGAAGACCGGCACGCCGACGATGGGCGGCGTGCTGTTCGCCCTCGCACCGCTGGTCGCGATCGCGTTCGCGCCGTCGCGCGAGACCGCCGCGCTCGCCGTCCTCGTGTACGGCTGCATGGCGATCGGTGCGATCGACGACATTGCCAAGATCCGCGGCGGGAAGAATCGCGGTCTGCGCGCGCTCCCGAAGTTCGCGCTCACCGCGGTTGTCGCGGTAGCGTTCCTGTTCGTCGCCGATCCGCAACCGACGGTGCTGCTTGGAATCGGCGCGGTGCCGGCGTGGTTCTGGTACGCGCTCTCGGTCGTCGTCGTGCTCTCGACCACCCACGCGGTGAACCTCACCGACGGACTCGACGGCCTCGCATCCGGGACCGCCGTACCGCCGCTGCTCGTGCTCGCGTACGCCGCCTACGCCGCGCTGGAGCAGACGGGAGAGACCGCGCTGGCCGCGCTCGCCCTCGCTGGCGCGATGCTCGGCGCGGTGCTCGGTTTCCTGATCTACAACAAGCATCCGGCTCGCGTTTTCATGGGCGACACGGGCTCGCTTGCACTCGGCGGTGCGCTGGCGGGGATCGCGATCCTCACGCATACGCAACTGTTCCTGTTGCTCATCGGCGGCGTCTTCGCGGCCGAAACCCTAAGTGTCATCATCCAAGTCGCCTCGTTCAAGACCACGCGCCGTCGCGTGTTCCTGATGAGCCCGCTCCACCATCACTTCGAACTCGCCGGGTGGCCGGAGACCAAGGTGACGTCGCGGTTCTGGCTCGCATCGCTCGTCCTCTCGCTGCTGGGCTTCGCCCTGATCGTGCGCACCGTATGATCGAATCAACGAGCGGTCGCTTCGACCGCACCGACCACGCTCTCGTCATCGGCCTCGGCCGCAGCGGCCGCGCCAGCGTCGACGTGCTGCGCGCGCGGATCGGCTCGGTCGTCGCGACCGACGAAGCGCCGGCCGAGGAACTCGCCGACGCGCTTGACGAGCTGCGAGCCGCGAACGTCACGTTCGTCCCGCCGAGCGAACTCGAGGCGGCGCTCGAGAACGTCACCGTCGCCGTGCTTTCGCCGGGAATCGCGCTCAACAACCCGCTCGTGCGCCGCGTGCAGGCTGCCGGGATCCCGGTCTTCAGCGAGGTCGAGGTCGCCTATCGGCTCTGCAAGGCGCCGATCGTCGCGGTCACCGGCACCAAGGGCAAGACGACGACCACCGCGCTGGTCGGCGCGCTGTTCGCCGCCGCCGGCAAGACGGTACACGTCGGCGGCAACATCGGCAACCCGCTGATCCGCGAGACCGTCGACGCTGCGGCCGGCGACTGGGTCGTCGCCGAGGTCTCGTCGTTCCAGTTGGAGTCCATCCGTTCGTTCAAGCCGCGCATCTCGCTGATCCTCAACGTCACACCCGATCACCTCGACCGCTACCACTCGATGGAAGAGTACGCCGAAGCGAAGTTCCGCATCTTCACCAACCAAGGCCTGGGCGACACGTTCGTCGGCAACCTCGACGACCCGATCGTCGCATCGGCGTCGGAAGGACAGTACGGCGATCGCATCAAGGCGCGCACGCTGTGGTTCTCCGACGAGCCGCACCGTCAGTCGACACTCTACCTGCGCAACCACGAGCTGATCGTGTACGCGCCGCCGGCCGGCGATCCGCGCCCGGTCGACATCCTGCCGGTGCGCGAGATCGCGCTGCGCGGCCGCCACAACGTCGAGAACGTGATGGGGGCCGTCCTGGTCGCGCTCGCCGCCGGCTTGCCGGTCGGCGCGATCCGCGAAGGCGTGCGCACGTTCCGCCCGCTCGGCCACCGGCTGGAGCCCGTCGCCGAGGTCGACGGCGTGCAGTACGTCGACGACTCGAAGGCGACCAATCCCGGCTCGGTGATCGCCGCTATGCGCGCCTTCGCCGAGCGGCCGATCGTGCTGATCGCCGGCGGCAAGGCGAAGGGCACGGATTTCGCCGAGATGGGGAAGGTGATCAGCTCGCGCGCGAAGGCCGTCGTGCTGATCGGCGACGCCGCCGAAGAGATCGCGGGCGTGGTGAAGCGCGCCAAAGTCGAGCTGGCAAGTTCGATGGAGGACGCCGTCGCGCGAGCGCGCGATCTCGCCGACCCCGGCGACGTCGTGCTGCTCTCACCCGGCTGCGCCTCGTTCGACATGTTCCGCTCCGCCGAACACCGCGGCGAACAATTCGCCAACGCCGTCCACGCCCTCGAAAAAACCATCGCCCATGCGCGGTAATGGTTGTCATCCTGACCCTTCGACAGGCTCAGGGGACGGGCCGTAGTGTACGCTAACGACCGCGCCGCCCGGGCTCACCGTGCTAATGCCACGCACCCCAATGTCACCCTGAGCCTGTCGAAGGGCGAACCCTGGTCCGCCGGCCGCCATCGCGTCACGCTGAAACCCCCGGATGCGCTGCTGCTCGGCTCGGTCGCGTTTCTGATCGCGCTCGGACTCGTCATGGTCTTTAGCGCCTCGAGCGCGACCGCGTACGCCGACTACCACGACACCGCGCACTATCTCAAGCGCCAAGTCATCTATCTGCTGGTCGGCCTCGTGCTGGCGTACGTCGTGTACCGCCTCGACTACCGCAAGCTGCGCGGGATCGCACCGGCGGTCGTCGTGGTGACGTTCGTGCTGCTGGTGGTGACGCTGATCCCGCACGTCGGCCTCGCCGCCGGCGGTTCGCGCCGCTGGCTCGGGCTGCACGCGATCTCGTTCCAGCCCTCGGAGGTCGGCAAACTCGCGCTGGTGCTGTTCCTGGCCGCGAAGCTCTCACAGCTCGGCGAAGGGATTCGCTCGCTCTCGAAAGGCGTCGCGCCGACGCTGTTCGTCACGCTGCTGCTCGCGGCGCCCGTCTTCCTCGAGCCCGACATGGGGACGGGCTCGCTCTACATCTTCACCGCGTTCGCGATCCTGTTCACCGCCGGCGCGCGCTTCGAGCACCTGATCATGTGCGCAATGGTCATGCTCCCCGCCGCCGCGATCGTGGTCGGCTCGTCGGCCTACAAGCGCGCCCGCGTCTTCGCCTTCCTCGACCCGTGGAAGGACGCGCAGAACACCGGCTTCCACATCGTGCAGTCGTTGCTCGCGCTCGGCAGCGGCGGCTTGTTCGGCCTGGGCCTGGGCGCCTCGCGCCAAAAATACTTCTACCTGCCGATGCCGCACACCGACTTCATCTTCGCCGTGATCGGCGAAGAGCTGGGGATGCTGGGCTGCATCACGGTGATCGCGCTGTTCGTGCTGTTCGCGGTACGCGCCGTCACGCTCGCGATCAAGTGCCCGGACCGCTTCGGCATGCTGCTCGCGCTCGGCTGCACGTTCATGATCGTGATCCAAGCCTTCATCAACATCGGCGTCGTCACGTCGTCCTGGCCGGTCACCGGCGTCCCGCTCCCCTTCATGTCCTTCGGCGGCACCTCGCTGATCGTCTCGCTGATCGCGGTCGCCCTCATCGCCAACATCACCCGCCACCGCCATGCGTAGCGCCCTTGTCGTCATCCATGCGTAACGCCCTTGTCGTCCTCCATGCGTAGCACCCTTGTCGTCCTCCATGCGTAGCACCCTTGTCGTCATCCATGCGTAGCACCCTTGTCGTCATCCATGCGTAGCGCCCTTGTCGTCATCCATGCGTAGCAAACCCGCGTCGCCGGCGCTAATCATTGTCACCCTTGTCACCCTGAGCTGCCTTATTGTCACCCTGAGCTTGTCGAAGGGGGACAATGCCACCGCCCTCGCCGACACGCCACCCACCCTCGTCCCGTCGCTGCTCGTCGCAACCCCGACGTTCTTGGTCTACGCCGAAGGCGACCACCGCAACGCGGCGGTGGCGGGCGGCGGCGCGACCGGTTACCGCATCTTGGGCACCGTCGCGGACGGCAGCGCGGTGGTGAGCTATGACGACGGCGCGTTCGGCGCCGTCGAGACCGTCTCGCCGAGCCTCCAGTCGCGCAAGATCAAGACGTTCGCGCGCGGCACGGCAATCTTCCGCGGCAACGAAGGCTTCCTCGCGCTCGAGTCGGGCTCGCAGCTCGTGCGCCGCTACGACGCGCACGGCTCGCTGGTCGGCGCGCCGACCGCCGCGCTCGGCGTGAGCGAAGCGCTCGGCGTCGGTGACGCGATCGTCACGCTCGGCAGCGGACGGCTGCGCGTGTGGGATCGCAACGGCCGCCTGCAGCACGAGATTCTGCTCGAGGGCAACTCGCTGGTCCCGCTCCCCGACGACCGCTTCGCGGTGAACGACGTCCGCGACGGCGAGGTGCGCGCGTACACGACCGCGCTCGAGCAGACCGCCGCGCTGCGCTACGTCGGGCTGCCGGCGCGCGCGATCGCCACCGCGCCGGACGGCACGCTGGCCGTCCTCGCCGGCACTCCCGGCTGCACGCTCCCCAACGCCGAGATCGACGTCTTCACCGACCTGCACGCGCAACCCGTCGCGCGCATCCACGACAACGTCACCTCGACAACCGCGCTCGCCGTCGGCCCCGACTTCGTCTACGCCGTCAACGCACCGTGCCGCACCGGCGAAGACGGCTCGGTCGCCGTCTTCACCCGCACCGGCCAACAATACGGCATCATGCGAAGCCTCGGCACCCCAACCTCACTCCTACCATTCGTCGCAAAACGCTAGACCGGCGAAAAAAGGTTGGCCGGCTAACGCCGGCCTTCCATCGTCACGCCCATGCAGCCGTCGTGCCGGTCGTCACGCCCGTGCGCATCCCGCCCGAGCCACCCACCCCAATGTCACCCTGAGCCTGTCGAAGGGCGAACAAAGGTTGGCCGGCTAACGCCGGCCTTCCATCATCACGCCCATGCAGCCGTCGTGCCGGTCGTCACGCCCGTGCGCATCCCGCCGAGCAACCCACACCAATGTCACCCTGAGCTTGTCGAAGGGCGAACGACGTTACGGACGAGCGATGTGCCAAACGCCGCCGAACGCGTTGACGCCGTCGCCGTTCGTATCCCCCGCATTCGCGTCGCCCCCTCTGAACCGCCACGCGCCGCCGATTCAGGGAATCCTCATCCTCTGGCCAATGATCGGCATGTGAAGCGGCCGCCCGGTATTCTCGCCGCATCGCTCGGCGTAGCGTTCTTTCTGCTACCGCTCTATCCGTCGTTCATCGGCCTGACCGGTGCACCGGTGCCGGGTGTCTCGCTCGTTCCGCGATCGCTCGCGCTCGTGCTGCTGGCGCTCGTCTCGGTCATCGCCGTCTACTGGTGCGTGCTGCTGACCGCGATGCCGCGGCGACCGATGCCGACGCTGTTGCCCGTCGCAGCACTCCCGGCCGCGGGGCTGCTCGCCGCGCTGCTCGGGTTCGATCCGCTCGCCGGGGCGCTTTTCATCGTGATCCTGCTCTTCGGCGTCGTCGCGCACGCGACGATCCTGCGCTTCGCTCGCGTCCCGAGCATTCTCCCGACGATCTTCGCGGCGTATCTGCTCTCGGGGATCCTCGCCTCGATGCTCGCGATCGCGCTGGCGTTCGCGCACGAGCCGGCCAACCTGTACACGATCGGTCACGGGCGCGCGATCGGCACCTTCGTGCTGCCCGGCGAGCTCGCCGGATATCTGATCGTCTACGTCCCGGTCGCGCTCGCGCTGGCACGCGTGAAAACACTGGACCTCGCCGGGCTGGCGTGGCCGGGTATCGTGCTCGGCTCGATCGCGTTCGTGCTGACGTTCTCGCGCGCGGGCTGGGTCGGCATGGCGGCCGCACTCGCCGTCTTCGTCGTGCTGCGGCGCCGCGGACGCGGCGGCAGGCGTTTCGCCGCCGCGATCGGCGCCGCAGCGCTGGTCGTTCTCGCCCTGATCTTCAACGCGCATCACGATCCGTCGGAGAACTTCACCCGGCCCTCGATCTGGGACAGCGCGCTGCACATGGTCTCGCTCTTCCCGCTCACCGGCGTCGGGCCGTTCGAGTTCGCGCAGGTCTACGCGCTCTTCCGCACGCCGGGCGGCGAACCGATCGCGTACCACGCACACAGCGTGATCCTCACCATCGCGGCCGAGATGGGCCTCGTCGGGCTTTGCGCGCTCGTGTTCGGCTGGCTGCGCTTCGTCGAGACGCTGCGCGCGCGGCTCCGGCCCGACGGGACGTACGGCGTCGTCGCGATCGGCATCGCAGCAGGACTCATCGGTACGTGGGTGCAGGGTCTGATCGACACGGTCAGCATCGTGATCTTCGGATTGTGGCTGCCGTTTATGGCGCTCGCGCTTGCATGCGCCGGGCATGAGCCGCTCGCGCGGGACGTACCGGTCGCTGGCGTTCAGCACCCCCGGGCGCGCCGCGCCCTCGTCGTTGCCGCGATCGCGTTCGCGCTGCTGTGCGGCGTCTTCCAGCTCGCGTCGAGCGCCGTCTTCTCGCGCGCGGCGGCGCCGTTCTCGTTCCCGGCCCACTTGCCGCCCCAGCTTGGGATTCGCATCTACGATGGCTTGACGCGCGCCGTCCCGCTGCCGCTCCTCGACGTGATCCTCACCGACGAGGCACTCAGCCGTCGCGACATGCGGGCAGCCGAGCAGTACGCCGCTCGGATCCCTGCCGGAACGCTGGCCAGCGAGACGCAAGCGCGCGTCGCGTTGGCGCAAGGGGACGACGCGAAGGCGTTTCGCCTGTACCTGGACGCCGGCGACGACGAGGCACTGCAAACTCTCGTCGATTTCCTCCGGGTTCTCCGGGGGGCGCGCGTGGCGCACGAGCTCGAGAGTCGCGTTCGCGACCGCCTCGCCGCTGCCGGAACGCGTCCGAACGCGCTGGCCGACAGCTGGTGGCGGCTCGGAGACTTCGCCTCGCGCCTCGGCGATCTCGGCGAAGCCGCGGACGACTACGACCACGCGATCGCGCTCGCCCCGCTGAACACGAAGTACCTCATCGACTCTGGTCGTCTCGCACTCCGCCGCCGCGATTGGAGCACCGCCGTCGCCCGCTTCACGCGCGCAACCGAGATCGACCCCAGCGACCACCGAGCCGCCGGACTCGCCACCGACGCCCGCCTAAAGCGACCCGAATCGGGGCGGGACGGCCTCCCGCTCCCCGTGAACCCCCGTTGACGTGAAACTGCGCGTCGCGTTCACCGGCGGAGGGACCGGCGGCCACGTCTATCCGGCGCTCGCGATCGACGACGCGCTGCGCGCCGCGTACCCGCCCGGCGCCTACGAAGCGCGCTTCTTCGGCAACCGCCATGGTCTCGAAGCGACGCTGGTCACGACGATCCCGCTCACGTTCGTCCCCAGCGCGCCGCTGCAGCGCAGCCTCTCATTCGCGACCCTGCGCACGGTGTTCGCCAACACCGCCGGGGTGCTGGTCACGCTCGGCGCGCTGGAGCGCTTCAAACCGAACCTCGTCGTCGCGACCGGCGGTTACGTCTGCTTCCCGGTCGTCGTCGCCGCGCGCATCCTGCGTCTGCTGCGCATCATCCACGCGCGCATCGCGCTGCTCGAGATCAACGTCACCCCCGGCCTGACGAACCGGCTCCTCACCCCGCTGGTCGACGAAGTCTGGACGACCTACGCCGCCTCCGAGACGTCGTTTGGCCGCAAAGCCGTCGTGACGGGCGCCCCGGTCCGCGCTTCGCTGCGCATCGTGAAGGATGCGCCGAGCGCGCGCGACCGCCTCGGCCTCGACCCCGACCGCACGACCGTCGTCGTGATGGGAGGCAGCCAAGGCGCGCGCTCGATCAACGAGGCCGTCACCGCGCTGGTGACCCGCCGCACGCTGCCCTACAACTGGCAAGTGCTGCACGTCTGCGGTGCGCGCGACTACGCGTATATGCAGGCGGAACAGCGCGAGGTCGCGCCCGGCAACCTGGTGCGGCTCGTGCCGTACCTCGACGATCCCGCCGACGCCTACGCCGCCGCCGACGTGCTGATCGCCCGCTCCGGCGCCTCGACCCTGGCCGAGGCCGCCGTCACCGGGACCCCGAGCGTGCTGATCCCGTATCCGTTCGCCGCCGACCAGCACCAGGCGCACAACGCCGCCCTGTTCGAAGCCGCCGGCGCCGCGATCGTCCTGCCCGACGCCAAGCTCGACGGCGACCTGCTGTTGTGGACCCTGCGCGAGATCCTCGACACCGACCGCGTCATGCAAATGCGACGGGCCGCACGGTCGCTGGCGCCGCGCAACGCGGGTGCGACAATCGTTGAACGGATCGCGTTGCTCACGAACCAGAATCCCGTGCGAATGCGAAACTAACCAAAGGTGTCTTTCGTCGAACGCGAAAGAACGCGGGTGGCGCCTTCTCGGCGCTCAGCGGGTGATCGGGGTAGGGGTTGTGCATTTTCCAATTTCGCCGTTCGTCATTTGTGACGCACGGCGACTTGGTCTTTGAACGCTAGCCATCGGGCTGGCCCGTAATACACATGCAGCCGCACGGCTGCCTGTTCACCGGGTGTACTGGTGTCATCGAGCGTCAATCGCTCGGTAATGCCTACTAAGAACGGAAGTCGACACATGCACTCACTCAAGAAGTTTCTTTTGACGAGCCTCGCCGCGTTGAGCCTGACGGCCCTCATCGGCGTCGGCCAAATCACGCCGAGCGGCATCACGGGGTCTGCCGTCGCATCCGCTGCGATCATCTTCCATTGTCCTCTGGGATGCAGGGCGATCCTGGAGTGTGACGGCACCGGCTGCAATTTCTATTGCGATTGCCCGTAGAGACGCCCGAGGAGCATCGGCAACGATGCTCCTCATCCTCTTCGCCCCAAATTTAGAGAGATCGAGGTCCTCATATGAGAGCAATCGCTACCAAGCTAGTCGCCGTGATCGCTGCGTTATGCATGTCCGCCACCGTTGCGGACGCGCAAGTGACGCTGTTCACGCGAACGAAACCGCTTCCTGAAACGCTGCCGCCGGCAACATCGAGAGTCGATCCGGCCGCCATATCGGGAGATCCGTTGCACTGCACGGCTGAATTGCAGCCGACCGCCGACGCTCAAAAGGCGTTCATCGCGCGCTACGTTCTGGAAATCCAAAAACTCGACGACCGCAACGGCTATCCCGCAACGGTCGTGCCCTCAACCAGCGAGACGCTGGGATTGAACCTCATTTATGCCAAGAGGGCGGTCGACTACACGATCCAAGTGAGGGCTCTCGGCGGGAATGCGGCGATGCTCGTCCCATTGTGGGGATGCATAACGATTCTGACGGGGAACAGCGACAAGTTGCGACGACTTGGACTCTACTTCTTCCCTGACAGAAGTAAGTTCGCAATGTTCTATTCTCCACGCGTAGGATTTTACGAGCGCCGCGGTGTCTGAGTGGCGCCCGGCGTAACGAATGATGGTGAAATCCGCGTTTCGGCGGTGCTGGTTTGCCGTGTTCTGTGCGATCGTGGCGGCCGCACCCTGGCTATCGAGCACCGCCGATGCCGCCGGCAGCGGTAGCCTGGAGATCGTCGTTTCCGATGCGAGAAACGACAAGCCGCTTTCGCTTGTGCGCGTCTTCATCGTCGGTCCGCAGACCGTCGTCGGTTATAGCGACCAGGCTGGCGCTGCCGTTTTCGAGGATTTAGCCGAAGGACGATACGAGGCGAGAATCGTGCGGCGCGGTTATCGCTCCGCATTCATCGATCTGATCGAAGTCAAGGCCGACTTGGTACAGCGTTACACGGTCAAGCTTTCGTCGTCCCAGCTAGCCGTCATCGGCGTCGTCAAGGCGCTTCGGCAGAAGTCCGCAGGGACGGTCGCCGGGGTGAATGTCGACGATCCGGCGACACGTCTCTCGGGGTCCCTGTTCGAAAACTTGGATACGCTCGGCGTGACGATCGGGTCGGAAGGCGGTGTCTCGTTGGGCGGTCAGTCGCCGGGACGTACGGGTTTCCAGATCGACGGCGTCTCCGTGCCGGGCTTGGGGAACGTCGGCTTGCGGGGACTGGACGGCGACCTCTTTCGGTCCGTTTACGTCTCGCAAGATCGTTCCGCAAACGGACCGGCGGGATCGCTCGATCTCCACACTCAGGATCCGAGCATCGCGTGGCAGGGCCGGCTGGACGCGAACTACGACACGCGCAACGGGTCCGGCATCACAACCGCCGCGAGTGGAACGGTCGGCCTGCTCGGTGTCTCGGCCGTGCACGCCGAGCGCGGCGTTCTTGGAGTACTCGACGGCCAAACGTACGCCGACTTCAGCGGCAGGGCGTATGCGCACAGCTTCGGTTCGAGCACGTCGGGCAATGCCCTCAAACTGCGTCTGCCGTTCGGCGAGAATCAGTCGCTTTCGACGACGCTCTTGTCGACGATGTCGTCGTCCGACCAACAGTGCGCATCGTTCACGACGATCCTGCCGTGCGGATACGGGCCCGGTAGTTTTGCGAGCACCGTCAGCAAAGTCGCCGTCGGAACGTATCGGCTCGCAACGGGAATCGTGACGGTTACTGTGAACGGTGCCGCGCATTCTTCGACCGTGGTTTCGGATCAGTCGGACCGACTCTTCTTAGGTCTCCAAGCGCCGTCTACGACGTCGTTCAGGCTCCGCTCGAGCGCCGTCTCCGCTTCTGTCAGCGATCCGCTCTCCGACACGCACGTTCTGAGTTTGAATGCTTCCGTAAACGCTATCGACGTTCGACAGGCGATTACCGACGTCGCCACGACCACCCTGACAACGTCGCAACGGTACGGCGAGGTGGGACTGCTGGATCAGGTCGGCATCGGTCGCGTCGACGCATCGTTCGGAGCGGGGCTGCAGTGGGCTGCGGCAACGAAACCGCAGCTGTACGCATCGTTGACCGCGGCGAGGCGCATCGACACGCGCCAAACCGTGACGGCATCTGCACGCGTGGATGGCAGCACGTACTCGGCGATATCGCTGCCCGTCCGCACGGACGCGGCGTCAGCAGAGTACTTCTGTCGTGCACGCGGCGTCGTTACGTCGAGCGGCACGTCGCCGGCTGATGCGAGCGGGCGTTCGTCCGCGCTCGTGGCGAGCTATGACTATCGAAGCGCCGCATTAACGATTCGCGCCGCACTATCGAGCACATGGCAGCGGAACGCGTCGCTCCTAACCTACGTGCCGGCTTCGAATGCGCAGTTCGGCGAGCTATCGGACAGTGTTGTATCCGAGCTCCAGGCCGATTTTGCTTCGCCGGTGATCTGCGGGGGCCCAGGCATACTTTCCCGCGACCGCATCTTCGTGAGCGAGCCGGTCGGCGGCCTTTCCCGCTGGGACCGAGCGGCACGAATCAGCGCCGGCGGCGGCATCGGTCCGCACGTTCAGATCCTGGTCAACGCTGCGCTCGAGCGCACGACGCTCCAAGGCGGCGATCCGCGGCTCGCGCTGTCGACATCACCCATTTTCGCCGCGGCGCAGCAAATGAACATTCCGCAGTCGCGGGCAAATCTCGTCGTGGACTATCGCCGCGGCGACAGTCCTCTGGAAATGATCGCCAGCGTGAGATACGTTGGATCGAACAACAGCCTTCGCCTCCCGAGCTACGCGACTCTCGATGCCGGTGCATCGCTACGCACTCTTAGAGGCCTTGTGACGGTGAGCGCAACGAATATTTTTAATTCGTACGCCGACGTGGCCGCCGTTTCGAACGGCGGCCTGTCGGTCCCGACGCTGGGCGACGGCATTCCAACTCGCGGGATTGCGCTTCGTCCCCGCTCGTACAACATTTCGTATTCGGTGCGATTCGGCAATGCGGGTCTGCGGGCGTCCCCACGCACGACGCTCGCAGAGGTAGACGACGGCGGTTTCACATTCTCGCCGCAGGGCTTGCCTTCGGTACCACCTGTGGCTCCATTTGAGCCTGCCGTTTCGAGCGCGTCCTGCGGTCCCGAGTTGATCGGGCGCGCACGTGCGATTCTTCGCACGATGCGGATGCTGAACGAGGAAGCGGTCCGGCTTCGGGCAGCCGATGCGCCGGACGGGACGATACTCAAGAACACCGGTGGCCTTCCGATCACCGCGATTTATCGCCCGTTCCGCACCTCCTACTCCGTCATACTTTCGATCGAACGGCGCGCGGTGAAGCCCTTCGCGCAGTGCGCAGTGTTGCACGAGGCCGACGAGTCGTTCGCGCGGCAGATCGGTCTGCCGCAGCCGTCATCTCAGGACTCGGTGAAGACGGGAATCTACGCCTATGGGTTCACGCCACAGTTCGGATTCTATTACGTCGCACAGTCCGACGACGTTGGTCCGCCGATCGAGCCGATCCGGTTCGAGGAACTTCCCACGGCCCCCCCGTCCGCACCGCTCGCTCTCACGGAGAAGTGTCCCGCGAGCGCCGCTCCGATCGCGCGAGCGTTTGCGATGGAACTCGGCGGCGCGGCCACTGCACTCAAGCAGAACAAGCCGCAACCCATCGCGCTGACGATTCGTGCGTCGGTCGCGCACGATCGAGCGGGCGACTACCTGTTGGTCGACCTCCTCGATGCGAACGCAGGTCCGGTGATTCTGCGATGCCTACACGTGGCTTCGATGCCGCGAGAATCCGCAATTCAAAACGGCGTGCTCGGAGCTCGCTTCCCGGAACTCGGTTACAGCGATCGATTCGGCATCTTCACGATCTTGCCGGCCGCGAGAATACCCTAGGACGCCGCGGGATCGCCGGTTCGCCACTCGGCTGTGAGGCCGGCGGGTACACGAGGGTGCCGAAGCGAACGAACAACACCCGTGAGAGACACGGCGTACCATCTCGTCGGCGTCGGCGGGATCGGCATGAGCGCGATCGCGCGGCTGCTCCTCGCCCGCGGCGCGCAGGTGAGCGGTTCGGACGTGCAGCGTACGGCGCTGATCGACGCGCTGGAAGCCGAAGGCGTCCGCGTCGCAATCGGCCACCGCGAGGAGAACGTCGGCGACGCCAAGGTCGTCGTCGTCTCGTCGGCGATCGCGCAGGACAACCCCGAGTTCGTCGACGCGATCGAACGCAAGCTCGACGTGGTGACGCGCGGTGCGATGCTCGCCGAACTCGCCAAAGGCCACAAGCTGGTCGCCGTCGCCGGCACCCACGGCAAGACGACGACCACCGCGATGCTGGCCTCGATCTTCGAAGCCGCCGGACTCGACCCGACCGTCGCCGTCGGCGGGATCCGCGTCGACAGCGGCACCAACGCCCGCGTCGGCAACGGAACGTGGTTCGTGACCGAGAGCGACGAGTCCGACGGTTCGTTCCTGTACCTGAACCCGACGATCGCGGTCGTGACGAACATCGAGAACGACCACGTCGCCTCCGACGCCGACCTGCCGCGCCTGCTCGCGCAGTTCACCGTCTTCGCGAACAAGGTTCCGGCGCACGGAAAAGTCGTCGTCGGCAACGACAACCGCGCGAGCAAAGCCGTCGGCCGCCAGGCGCAGGCGCCCGTCTCGACCTTCGCCACGCGCGATTCCGACGCCGACCTCACCGCGACCGACGTGAGCTACGCCGACCTCGGCGCGCGCTTCACCGTCTGCGACCGCGGAGTCGAACTCGGCGAGATCGAGCTGCACGTGCCGGGTGAGATCAACGTGCAGAACGCGCTGGCCGCGATCGGCGCTGCGCGCGCAGTCGGGATCCGCTTCGACGACATCGCCACCGCGCTCGCCGCCTTCCGCGGCGTGCAGCGCCGCTTCGAAGTCGTCGGCCGCGGTGCACTGACGGTCGTCGACGACTACGCGCACCACCCGACCGCGATCGCACAAACGATCGCTGCCGCGCGCAACTTCGCGCACGACGGTCCGCTGATCGTCGCCTTCCAACCGCACCGCTACACGCGCACGCAATACCTGAAAGAGGAGTTCGCAACCGCCCTCGCCGGCGCCGACCACGTCTACCTAACGCCGGTGTACGCCGCCTCAGAAAAACCGATCGACGGCGTCAGCGAACGCATCATCGGCGACCCCCTCTCGGCCTCCGGCACCCCCGTCACCTACGTCGCCGACGTAGAAGACCTCCTCAACATCATCCCCCGCGAAGCCCCCGAAGGCGCCCTCATCCTCATGCTCGGCGCCGGCTCAATCACAACAGTAGCCCACCACCTCGGCACCCGCATTTCGAGGCTTGCCGCACCCCTGATGTCACCCTGAGCTTGTCGAAGGGCGAACGATCGTGCCGCGGCCACAAAGGTTGGGCGGCTAACGCCGCCCTTCCGTTGCAGGGTCGGTTTGCGCCCGTGCGCATCGAGCGTCGCCCCAACCCAGATGTCACCCCGCCCGTGCGCATCCCGCGGAGCGAGAACCCAGATGTCACCCTGAGCTTGTCGAAGGGCGAACTCAGGTGAAAACAGTCCCCCTCCTCGACGACACCGACCGCACCGCACTGCGCAACCACTTCGGCGAGCGCGCGCACTTCGACGCGCCACTCGCGCCGCACACCTGGTGGAAGATCGGCGGCCCCGCCGACGCACTCATCGACGTCGAAACCTCGGACGAACTCGCCTTCGTCCTCCGCCGCGTCTTCAAACGCAGGCTCCCGATGTTCGTCCTCGGCTCGGGCTCGAATCTACTGGTCGGCGACGGCGGAATCCGCGGCATCGTCCTGCGCCTCATCGGCGACTTCACCACCCTCTCGGTCCGCGCCGAAGACACCGCCGTCATCGCCGACGCCGGCGGCAGCGCCAGCCTCCCCGCGCTCTGCACCAAGGTCGCGACCCTCGGCGGCATCGGCGTCGACGGCCTAGCCGGCATCCCCGCGACCGTCGGCGGCTCGATCCGGATGAACGCCGGCACCGACCGCGAGATCGGCGAGTTCGCCACCGAGGTGGTCGTCCAAACCCCCGCCCGCCCCGACCCGCATCCGATCGACGTCGGCTGGCGCTACCGCCAGACCTCGATCCCCCCGGACGCGATCGTCGCCCGCACCACCCTGCGCTTCGAACGCGGCGACCCGAAAGCGGTCCGCGAGCGGCTCCAGTCCCGGCTGGTCCGCCGCAAGGCGACCCAGCCGGTCGCGATCCCGAACTCCGGATCGTGCTTCCGGAACCCCGAGGGCGACCACGCCGGCCGGCTGATCGAGGCCGTCGGGGCCAAGGGCTGGCGCGAAGGCGGGGCGGAAGTGTCGGGCTTGCACGCCAACTTCATCGTCAACACGGGCGACGCGTCCGCACGCGACGTCGCCACCCTGCTCGCCCGGGTGCGGAGAGCGGTGGAAGAGCGGTTCGGCGTCGACCTACACCTCGAAGTTCACCTGGTCGGAGAGTTCACGGCTTGAAAGTCGCGGTCGTCATGGGCGGTCCCAGCGCGGAACGCGAGGTCTCGATCGAAAGCGGGACGTGCGTGATGCGCGCGCTCGCAACGCTCGGCCACGACGCGAAATCGCTCGACTTCGACGAGCGGTTCATCGACGCGCTGCGCGAGATCGCGCCGGACGTGGTGTTCAACGCGCTGCACGGCCGCGGCGGCGAAGACGGCACGATCCAAGGCGTGCTCGAGTGGATGGGGATCCCGTATACCGGCAGCGGCGTCGCCGCATGCGCGATCTCGATGGACAAGCACCTGACGAAGAAGCTCCTCGCCGCCGAAGGTCTCCCGACGCCGGCCTGGGACGTCTTCGACCTGACCGGCGGAACGCTGCCGCTCCTCCCCGGCTCACTGGAGCTGCCGTTGGTCGCAAAACCGCGCGCAAGCGGCTCGAGCGCTGGCGTCGCGATCGTGAAGACGCACGAAGCTTGGACCAAAGCAATGATCGACGCGTCGTCGCGCACGCCGGAGATCCTGGCCGAGGAGTTCGTCCCGGGACGAGAATTCTCGTGCGGTGTGCTGGGCGAAGAAGCGCTGCCGGTGGTAGAGATCGTCTCGACGGACGAGTTCTACAGCTACGACGCCAAGTACAAGCCGGGCGGGTCTCGGCATCTGATTCCGGCGCCTATTGATCACGACCTGACCGCGCGGCTGCAGACGCTGGCGTTGTCGGTACACCGGCTAATCGGGCTACGCGACTATTCGCGGACGGATTTCATCGTGACCGACCACGGCCGACCGACGATTCTCGAAGTGAACGCGCTACCGGGGATGACGCCGCAGAGCCTGTTGCCCGACGAGGCGCAACACGCTGGGATTTCGTACGAGGCGCTCGTGGAGCGATTGCTTCATTACGCAGTCGCCCGAGGCAATCAGATCACGGTGGGCTAGCGCGCTTGCGCTCGCGTGAATATCGGGTCCCGTGATGGTCGACCTTCAGTATGTTGGTGGTTTGGGAGCTATATTGGCCTACGGGGTCATGTGCGTTGAAAATTGTCTTGTACCGGTGGGAACGTGACGGCACTTGGTTTTTTTGTCACGTGAACCCAAGCCGAAAACGTCAGGTGCTCCGCTTAAGGTGAATCCACCCGAGCCGACCTCTGCACAGATCCTCCACCGATGGACGAAGGACGCCGATGCCATCGGCATCGACTTCAATACCGTCTGGACCACGTGGGTCCATACGAAGGCAATGATGGAAGCCGTGGGGGACAGCGAGCGGGCCCGCAAGCACCCTGAGGCGTTTTATCTTCGCCACTTCGTCTTGCAGGCGACCATCGAACACATCATCCTGGGCGTCCGTCGCCAGGTGGATCGTGATAAGCGGGCTCGTTCCCTGCGCAATCTTCTTGAGGAGATCATCGCACGACCGGATGGCTACGCCCTCGATGCATGCGTCGCACGGTCTCTCGAACGTGCGGACGGCTGGGGCTTTCAGGGTCACCGCGACCAATACGAGGCGGAGGCGCGCGCCCTCTACGTTCAGGTTGCGGACGCATCCGGAACGCAGTTCGATGTCCCGAAACTTCAAGCTGATCTCGCTGAATTGGCCTCGCTCTGCGCAGATTTGAAAACGATCGCCGACAAATACATCGCTCATAAGGACAGAGAGGCGCCGGACATCGGGGTCGACTTTGCGACACTCGACGACCGAATTGCAAAACTTCGCGCCCTCCAGCGCAAGTACACGCGACTGTTCGACGGAGGTTCCGCCGGCGCGGGGGAACCGGACCCCGAGGAGATGCGCTCACTCTATCGATTCCCTTGGCTGGCTGATGCCGACGATCTGAGGTGAGGCCAAGTGCTGGGCGATGTTTGCACTAGGAACGATCGTGGTCGAGATTACTCCGCAAGCTTCACTTTGATACTCACGGTCTGGTATGCTTATCTCCGGAGGAACCTGTGCGTCAGGAGAACCGTCCCGTTACCGCCATTGATTTATCAGCACTGATCGCCCATTGCGATGAGTGGCTTGATGGCATGCGCCGCGAGCAATCAAACTACCATGATGTTCACGCTGCCAGTAATCAGCCAGGGGGTCACTTCCGAGGATGCGCGGCGCGGACCGTTTGTTTGCTCGAGGCGCTCCCACGTCTAGTCGACGCGTACGTAGCCGTCGGCACGATTCGAGACGAGATTTGGGGACTCGCAGCAAAGCGGGGAGAACGCGGTTGTTCTCTTCCTCTGTACCGAGACCCGGCAACGCGCGGTACCTCGCGCGAGAGCGCGAACGGCCTCACAGGCGGCGGCGTTCGAGCGTAGGAAGGCCGGGCTTGGGCTACGGAGTTTGGTCGGCCTGGAGCGCACCGGGGACGACGCCGCGCCTCATGCGCTACGGCGCTTCCGGAGGTCGTATGCCGCGAGAGCATTCGTTATGATCTCGTTCACGGAACGTCGCTCGGCAACGCTTCTCCGCTTCAGATCGAGATAGAGATCGGGCCCGAGCCAGATCGAAATAGCTCGGAAAGCCCGGACATCTCTGAGTCGACCGACCTCGTCAATCGTATCCGGGAAGTTGTCGTCGACTTCGCCTTTCATGGTCCAACGCTGTTCTCGCTAGTCGCGGGAGCTATACTGTCCCACGTCCCTCTGCCGGAGTCCAGGTCTCGTGCAAAAGTAATATCGAGCAGACGGTCCGGCACCACTTTATGTAGCAAAAACGGTTCTAGCAACATTCATGCTAGAACCGCCAGGACCGAGGCGCGGGAGTGTGCTGGATTGACGTTCCCGTTTGAAGCGACCTATTGCGAAGGTCGATGCGTCGACGCCTTCAGTTCGCGTCCTAACTGCGGCAACGTCCTCGCGAACGCAGCAACTTCCTTGAGAATCCGGCGCGCGTACCGCTCAGCGAGCTGATGACATCGCTTGCCGGCCTTATTTTCGCAGCGGTGCTCCGTACACCACAGCGGTTGGGGACGCGCGGCAAGAGGCATGACACTACGCGAGATTTCTTCGGCGCGACCCAGATGCACAAGGGCTCGGGACGCGCGTCGGTTTGTTTCGCGATACGTCGTCAGCAAGTTCGCAGTCGTACGTAAGTCGAGCGCGCACGTCGATACTGACTCTCGTGCCTTGTCGGAGGCGATGAACTTCAGGGCGCACTCAAGCACTTGTAACCCGTCGCCCGCGTCTGCGGACCGGCGCACAAGGTAGTCCAGATTTTTCGAAGCATCGACCGGATCATCCTCAGTCTCGGCAAGGTACTTACACATCGCATCGGTCTCTCCGAGTTCATAAAGCGCATGGGTCAGATGTTGCTTCGCGACGGGGTCCATAGGCTTGCGCAAGTCCTTGAGCGCCGCTTTGATAAGGCGATGTGCATTCCGCCGCTCGGAATGCTGCATCCCAAGATTCGCGACGCTACGCGCCCAGTAAAGCAGCATCTGTGAGATCTCTTCGAGCGACAACGGCTTCTTTTCGTTAAGAGCCACCCTGCATGCGTCGCCGATCGAGAGCCTAATACTTGCTAGCACGCCCTCATCGACGAGATCGTAGCTCAGCGACCGTTCGATCCACCGCGACCAGGCTGGCGCGCCGCGCTGTACCGCCGCGTCTTGCTCGAACCGTTTCTGAAGATTGTTCCGGCCGAACACGACGCGGAGCCACTGCCGTGTTTCCGCGACCGGGAGGATCATTAGTGCCTGGAATGCATGTGCATTACGTTGGCGCGCCTCGTCGGAGCGACGCGCCTTGATGCGCACTAGGAAGTCATCCGCACGCGTCGCGCTTTCGAGATCGAGGATTTCCTGGCCCGTGAGCTTCAGTTCGTCAGCGATTAGGCCAAGATGGTTGGCGATAAAAGCAGAGGAACGCCCGCCCTGTTCACAGTCCGAAAGATCGGTTGGGTCGGCACCAATACGAGGCGCGAGGTGCTTCTGGGTCCAGCGCCGTCCGCGCCGCATGCGGAAGACCGCGAGCAACGTCCCGGCGATCCGGATCCCATGGTGTGAGTTCGTCCTGGGCATGAGACGTGGCGTTTGCGCGCTCAGTACGGCTGCCCTGCCCTTCAAGGCGGGAAGGTCGGAAGTCGCGGGAGGCCTTCTCGCGAGATTCTGATGGCTACGGATGGAGTATTCAATTCAGGTCGGCCAGCCCGAAATTCAATGCAAAACCTCCCAAACTCAATGCAAGATGGAGTCCGGGACCGCGGGATGAAGGTCGGCCGAGACGCACTGCGCGAGTTCCAGGCGTTGCTGTATCCGGCCGCCTCGCGCGCCATCCGAAGTTACGGAATCCACTGGCGGTACGACGTCACGGAAGTAGACGCGCTCGACTGGCCCACTATTCTTGTGGCGCTGCATCAGTCAGGCGTAGTCGTTCCCGGGCCCACGAGAGGCAGGGTCTCTTTCTGGTACCTGACCTGGCGATTCGGTCGGCCTGACATCTCCGACGGGCTCAATGACATGCTTGGCGCTTCGTGGGCCGAGGCTGCACGATATTACCTCTGGCGAGACGCCGTCCGCGGTCCCAAGGTGAAGGTCATTCTCGGGAGATGGCTTCGGCCAATGGACGGTGAGGATCACGCGCGCTGCCCGCAGGTGCGATATGCCTTTCGTCTGTTGGACGAACCCGCGCCGTGGAGGTCTGGAACTTCAACAGGCCGGCGTAGCGGCCGGGGCCAGATCCCGCTCCGATGGACCAGCGTGCCGTGGCTGGTGCCCGTAGACCTGGAGGACCGGCCCTACCTGCCGGATCACCTCCAGAGCATGAGCACGGGCGACTCTGAAGCAGACTCGGAATGGATCAGCGACACGCGCGCGGCCGCGCTCGCTAGGTCCGACGGTCCGTCAATATCCCGGTTTCTCAAAGCCCTCAACGCATTCAAGAGCGACGCGCCCTTGCCGTTTGCTGAGGCCGAGCAGTGCATCGAAGTGATCAAGGCGCTGCGAGAGCACCTCGAACATGTGCTGGTGCCTCTGATTGAAGCGTCACTGCGGAGCTACGAGAAAACAGGGCATGCCGAATTCCTCGCAGTGGCGAAAGGTTATCTGACTAGCATGCCCGAGGGCATTCGTGCGTCTGACCTGTCCGCGCGAATTAATGCCCTCAAGCCAAAGGAACACGAGCGACCGCGATAGTCTCACGAACGCAAGTCACGTCGTGCCCGACTTTCGAGCGGCAGACGCGACCGCGCGTTTCGCACTTCTAGCGAGTTTCTTGAACTTCGGAAGCCCTTTTACAACCGCAACAACGCCGATGTTTTCTTGATACCAAGGGGATTTCTTCGGCTGCTTCAAGATCTCGGCTATCGAAGCAACATATCGCTTGTGCAACCAAAGGTATTTCTCTTTGACGTGCGCGTCCTTGTTCCGAAGTCCGCGTTTAACGAGTCGCCCGATGTTCGCAAGGTATGTGTCGTATCCGCCCGCACGAATTCCGGCTTCGGAGACCACCGAATGCCAGGAAATATAGTCGTAAAAGAACTTACCGTCGTCGTCCTTCGTCATGAGGTCACGGACATAGTCCGCCTCAACTTTCGGCGAGTTTTGCGGCGCATGGTACTTCCACGCAATCTTGACGATCCTAGGATCAATCAAAACGCGGGGGTATTTCGCTTCTTTGGACTCCATCTCGTACGCTCGAATCATCGCCGGCCCGACAAGGTACTCATCGGCGTGAATCAGCAGCCCGAACGTGATCGCGCCGCGCACGAGAAATCCGGCATCAGCGAGGTCGATGATGAGCAGCGCCACGTCATAAACGAGAGTGAAAACACTGGACGTTTCGCTCACGGGATACGAGACGACGACGGAATCTGAGAACTGCGATACCTGCTTGCCAATGTCGGCTTCGTCGGGCTTGAGTACCGTGACAAACCTAATGGCTCGCAACAATGCCGCGAGCCGTTTGGGATCGGTCGTCGTCTTTTCCACGATCTCCTTGAATCCGAGAAAATCCAAGAACAAGATCACCCGCTGTTCATAGGCAATCGGCTTATCGTCGGCGGTGTTCGTCATGAACCGCTCCATTCGAAGAAACTCTAGCGCCCACTTCTCGCCTAACCGAAACCAGGCTTGAGACGGAGCACCTCCCCTTGGCCAGTGAACCGCCCCATCCCGCACACTGCACCAATGCTTGATATGCAGGATTGCTCCGGTAAGTCGCTGCGCCAACAGCGATTGCACGCGAGGCGTCGTTCGCCAATCAGTAGTGTCTCGACAACGCCGTGGCTGCCATCTCGCCATCTTTCGTTCGGTCTACGGTCACGATCAGGACCGTTTGATGTCGACACCGAACCACACAGCGATGGACGAGCCTTCAGGCGCACGCATGATTGGTCTACCCGAAGACTTCGGGTTGTCGTCGCACGAGGCAGAGCGGCTCGGGATCGACGCGGTCCTGTCTGTTGAGCCGGCCGCGGTGACGCTGGACCACGCCGAGACGCGTATCGGAACACACCTGAAGAGCGTTAGCGATGAGAAGGCCGCCCAAGCGTTCTATTTGCTATACGTTGTTCTTCAGTTCGGAATGAGCCGTGGTCCTCGGCAGGTGTTCAACGAGAAGTGGTCAGGGACGTATGACGGCCAGCCCGCGCGCGGACCACTGCCGCAGGATCTGACGGACTCACACGTCGGCGCTTTGACCCGCATGTTGGAGAGCATCATGACGCCCGTCCTCCGAGCCCGCGTAGCGCATGTGCTGTGGGTCCGGGAGCGACCGCGCCAGAGAGCGCATGCGGCGGCCGCAGTCAGCGCCTACCTCGCCGTCGCAGAGGCAACGTTCGATCCGGAGTCATGGAGCATCTCGGCTCAACATTTGACCCGTGCATACGAGATTGCGACGAGCCTCGGGAAAGGTAGCCCAGAGCGCGCACGCGTCGTTGACGTCGCCCTCGACTTCGTAGAACGTTTGAAGATGAACGAGCCTCACCTTTACACCGAGCGCATCGCCGTTCTCATCCACGAGGCATTACCCGCGGCGGCATTGGAAACTTTGTTAGAGCGAGTAAAGTCACTCGCCGAAGGCTTTCACACGAAGGCGACGTCAGAACTGCACTTCCACCACGCACGGGCCTACTACGATGTCGGAATTACGCTGGCCAACCGTCTGCAACATTTTGCCGACGCCAAGTCCTTGGCACTGACCCGTGCGGAGACGTTCATCGCCGAAGCGGATGTTGACGACCGAAGCGAGATGCAGAGAAGTTCCAGCCTGCGTCTCGCACTCCGAGCGCTGCGGCAAGCAGGGGCGCCTCGCGAGCGGCTAAACGAGGTGGCGCAACTCCTGGACGAGGCGCAAGAACTCTCCGTTCACGAGATGGCCCGCATCGGCACGCCTTTCTCGACAGAACACATCTCGGAACCGATTCGAGAGATGCTTCGGGGGCGCGAACCACTTGTAGGACTGTGGCTGCTCGCTTCGCAGCAATGGCTTTCAGGACGAGCAAACGCCATGAAAGTCGCTGAAGCGAGCATGAAACATGCCCCACTGACCTTCGGACTACGCCACACCGCGCTCGCGCGGGATGGACGTAGGGAAGGCGAGACGCCGGGAAGTTTCGGCCCTACCGACGACTACGCGTCGGCCCTTGAAGGCGCAATGCGGATGCACGCGTCACGTGACCGTATCATCAAAGCGTACGGTGCCATTGAACCGGGACGCGAACAGTTGCTGCTTAACCATGAGTTCACCCTTGAGTCCATCTACTTGGCCGTCCGCGACCGACCATTCATTCCGTACGGCCACGAGATGCTTTGGGCTAAAGGCATCCACGCGGGCCTCGTCGGCGAAATGGACGTTGCCCTCCACCTTCTCGTGCCCCAACTGGAGCACGCTCTCCGCGAGGTGCTGCGGCGCGAGCGTGAGATTATATACGGCACGTCCTCCAGCGGCGTCCAAAGCGTAATCGGCCTCGAGAAGGTGCTGCTGCATCAGAAGACCATCGCAATCTTCGGCGAGGATGTCGTCTTCACAATAGGCGCAGCCCTCGCGGAGCGACTCGGCGCCAACACGCGCAACATGGTCGCGCACGGGATGATCAATGACGCGCAGAGTGCCGGCGGCGACGCGATTTACGTGTGGTGGCTCTGCCTGCACATGTTATTCGGGTTCGGTACGCCTCCGATCACGAACGAACCGAGCGCCGGTAGCACGACCGAAAACCAACCGCCCGGCTAGGAGGCGACAACGGCCCGCTGCGACGGGCCGCCATCACATGAGGCCCGTTATGCCGCCTGCTCGCCACCCATCGCCGAGAGGTCAAGCCCATAGACCTTTGCCGCGAGCAAGAGCATGTGCACGTTGTGGCAGATGCACTTGAGCAGGATTTCGTTCTCCGGCCCGTTGCCGTCCAAGGCTCGAACCGAGCCGCCGAAACGCGTCTTGATAGAAGAGAACAGGTTCTCGACTTTGACGCGGTAGCGGTAGTCCGCCTTAAACGCTTTGCCCTCGTCTGCCTTGAACGCGGCGTAGATGCGCTCGATGACCTCACCGTGCTTGACTCGATGGCGCCAGGGCAGCGAGATCGCTCGCTTTGAATTGGCGCCCCACGGAACGAACGGGTCGCAGCCCAACTTCTCGAGGATTTCCTCGCGAATCTGGGTCGCGTTGTAACCGCCGTCCAGCAAGAACTTCGCGATGTCATAATCGCGCGTGACCAACTCGGGGATGATGGCGTTGAGCAGCACGACCTTTTCGCTTACGTCCTTGTCTGTCACGTAGCACGAGAGGATGGCAAACTGAAATTGCTCGGGCGCCCATTGAAGCATGCCGTCGTGTTGCCGCAGAGCAAGGGCGCAATCATCTACAATCCAGACCCGGCATCGGACCTCGGAAAATTCCTGGCATTTCTTGACCGTGTGCGTTCTCTGGTCACCCCGTGGGACACCGTGCGACCCAAGATCATTTGGTCAGACAACTCCACGACATCCGACTGACCCGAAGCGGCTCCGAAGATCGAGAACAAGGACAACGTTCAAAACAAGAATGACGTACGCTGCCAATGGTGGTGATGTAGTTCTCGCATTCGGAGGGTACCTTAGGGCGAATTTGGCGTCACGACGTCACATCGAAATGCTCTACTGTGCTTTTCAGGCGCTTCTGCGTCGCCTCGTCTGCTAGGTGCACCTCGCCGGCTTCATCAATCGTATATCTGATCGAGCCCCTATAATCTGATCCATGGATAGTTGTGGAATCCCGGCTTTTGACGCCGAAGGAGCCCACATGCGGAAGTCCCGCTTCACCGAAACCCAGATCGTCGCGATCCTCAAAGACCAGGACGCCGGCGTCCCGACGGCCGAGCTCGCGCGGCGCCACGGCGTTCACCCGAACATGCTGCGCACGTGGCGAGCGAAGTACGGCGGGATGGAGTCCAGCGATATCGCTCGGCTCAAGCAGCTCGAGGAAGACAATCTGCGCCTGCGCCGGATCGTCACCGATCTGACGCTCGACCTAGACGCCGTCAAGAACGTCCTCGCAAAAAACTACCCGGGCGCTCGCAACGGAAAGACGCGGTGAGGGCATTGCAGGCCGAAGGGCGCAGCGAACGACGGGCGTGCGAACTCGCGGGATGTCCTCGAGCGACGGCGCGGTATCGCGTGCGCCGAGAGGACGACGTTCGCTTGCGGGAACGAATGAACGCGATCGCTTCGGAGCGACGACGGTTCGGCTACCGCAAGATCGGGATCTTGCTGCGACGCGAGG
>CALEOJ010000193.1 GCA_937910425.1 uncultured candidate division WPS-2 bacterium | reverse complement strand
CCGGCCCGCCGATGGCGCGACGCCGACGTCGGCGCGTTGTACTGGTGCTTCGCAGAGCTCGGAACGAGCGCACCGGGGCCGACGTGCTCCGGGCCGGCGGTGCCTGCGCGATGACGGCGCCGCTCCGCGAACGATGTCAATTCGAGAACACGATCTACTGCTACGTCTTCCCGTTCGGTCAGGCGCGCGCGATCAGGCGCGCCCTGCGCGGTGCACCGGAGCGCTTCGCAGCTCGGGCGCCGGAAGGAAAGCCATCGCGATACGCCGCCGGCGATGCCGTGCGGGTGAAGGATGCCGCGGCGATCCAAGCGACGCTCGACGGGCGCGGCATGCTTCGCGGCCTCGCGTTTACCCCCGAGCAGTGGGCCTACTGCGGCCGGACCTTCCAGGTCGAGCGGCAGGTGCTGCGGATGATGAACGACGCCGGGCTGATGCGCGCGATCGGGCGAACGGTCGCGCTGGTCGGGGTCACCTGCGACGGCGTCGAGCGCACCGGGGGCTGCGGGCGCGCGTGCCCGCTGCTGTTCCGCGAAGAATGGCTCGAATCGTCACCGAGCGAGCTCGCTGCCCCGCTGCAGAACCGCGGCTACGCGCGCGTGAAGCCGCTGGCCGAGCTCTTGCGCACGCTCGACAGTGACGGACGGCGCGACGGCGTGATGTTCTCGCCCGCAATGGCGCGCTACGCCGGCGCGCGGTTCCCGGTCCACAAGCGCGTCCAGCCGGTCGCCGCAACCTGGTGGCGCCGGCCCGGCGCCGCGTGGTACATCTTCGAAGGGCTCCGCTGCCTGGGCGAGCCGCTCGGCGGAGACGGCCCCTGCCATCGCGGCTGCGGCCTCCTGTGGCACGAGAGCTGGCTCGAGCTCGAGGACTAGGCGCCCCGCCAGCCGAGGGTCTTGGCGGCGAGCTCGACGCGGTTGCGGGCGCGGGTCTTGAGCATCATGCGCTTGATGTGGTCGTGGGCGGTCGACTCGGCGATGTCGAGCGCGGTCGCTATCTGCGGGGTGCCGAAGCCCTTGAGCACGAGGGCGAGCACCTCGAGCTCGCGCGAGCTCATGGCGAACTTGTCGGCCGCGTGCCGCAGCGGGTTGCGCGAGCGGTAGCGCTCGACCAGCACGCCGATCTTCGGGCCGCCCAAGCCGGCCAGCGGCGCGACGGTGACGACCATGAACGGGAGCGGGACGATCGTCCCCGGTTCCCAGGTCCTGGGGTCGTTGGTCCACGATGCGGTCACACTCCGGACCGCGCTCTCGACGACCGGCGGCAGCGTGTTCTCGGCGAGCTCCAGGATGTTCTGCAGCACGTCGGTCGGATCGTCGCTCGGGATCCACTTCGACTCGATCGAGTAGTCGAGGCCGAGCACGAACTGCGCCGGCGACGCGCGCTCCGCGGTTCGTTCTTGCGCGCTCTGCTCGCCTTCGAAGGTCGAGAGGCGCCGCATCAGCTCCGAGCCGGAGCGCAGCGTCGCTTCGAGCAGCTTGCGCTCCTCGGGGTTGAACGGCCGCGGCCGGGCCACGATCGCGAGGCCGAAGATCGTCCGGTCGACACCGTAGACCGCGACCAGCCCGCGCATCCCGTCGAGGGCGATCATGGCGTCGGTCACCCGCGGGATCGAGGCCTCGGAACGCGACTGGAGGAGGCGCTCGGCCTGAAGCCACTCGGTCTGGCGGCCCGCGTTCCCGCGGTCTTCAGCCAGGACCATCTCGTTCTGGAGCCCGTTCTGGTCGTAGCGCGCGAAGACGACGTAGCTCGCTTTAACGAGCGAAGAGAGCTCGCCGACGAACGCTCCGGTGCGGTCGGACTCCGGGACGGCGGTGATCGCGGCCGCGGCGGGCGAGGTTCGTCGAGTGCTCACGTCCTTCTATTCCTTATCCGGTTCGGCCCCAGTCCTCACGGTCCGCATGATTCGGGGTCCTAGGCTAGAACCCCCAATTTTGGGGAGTTCCTCCGGCACCTTGGTTGGCCACACTATGAGTGGCCGGGATAGTCATTCGGCCTTCCCCAAAGGACTGAGGAAAAAAGATGCTCGGATCGATCGCCGCCCCCACCCCTTCGTCCACGAAGCCCGTTCGTGTTCTCGTCGTCGAAGGCCAGGCGCTCTTCGCCAAGGCCCTCTGCCAGGTGTTGGCCAGCGATCCCGAGATCGATGTCGTCGGTGACTCCGACTCGATGACGAACGCCCCGCTCCGCCGGCTGCGTCCCGATCTGATCGTGCTCGACCTCGACGGCCACCACGTCGAGTTCTCCGAAGCGATGCGCACCTGCCGGGAGCATGCGCCTCAGGCAAAGGTCTGCGTCCTTTCGACGCACGTGCAGCCCGAAGTGATGCAGCGCTGCCTCTCGGCCGGCGCCGACGGCTACGTGGTCAAGGACATCCTTCCGGCCGAGCTGATCCGCGCCGTGAAGAGCGTGGCGAGCGGGCACGCGTACGTCGACCCTCGGGTCGCGGGCGGCGTCCTCAAGCGCCGGTCGAACGGCTTCGGCCGCGCCGCGCAGAACGAGCTCTCGGTCCGCGAGACGGAGATCATCCGCCTGATCGCCCGCGGGATGTCGAACAAAGAGATCAGCGCGAAGCTGCACCTGTCTGAGAAAACCGTCAAGAACCACATCAGCCGAATCTTCGCCAAGCTCAACATCACGGCGCGTACCCAGGCGGCTGTCCACGCGATCAAGACTGGGTTGGCCTAACAGACCGTACATTTCATAGGCCGCAAGCCTCCGTGTGACGGGACCGTCCGAGCGGTACCCAACAACGTGGACTCGTACGTCGTTGAACCGCAATCTCTCTTCGTCCCTTATTTGAGCGACGTACTGGCAGGCGCGGAGCTTCGGGTGGTCCGAGTCGCGCCGAACCTGGACGTGGACGACATCCGGGCGACCCGTCCGGACGCGCTCTTCGTCGACACCGACTTCCTCGATGTCGACCCGGCCGACGCGGTCAGCGCGATGCGCGCCGCGCTCCCGCGCGCGTTCATCTGCGCCTACACCGACGGCGAAGGCCAGCGGGCCGACCGGCTCCGCTTCGCCGGCGCGAACTGCGTCCTCTCGAAGCGGTCGGGGCCGCGCGAGATCGCCGACGTCCTGCGCACCGCGCGGACCCGCGGCTCGTTCACCGACCCGCGCTGCGACTAACGGCCTCGGCGTAGCGTCAGCGGGAGAGCCCGCGCACGGCCCGCTCGACGGCGGCGACGCCGGCCTCCGGGCCGAGCGGCTCCCCGACGCGCGCGAGGATGTTCCATTTGCGCCCGCGGCGTTCGTACCGGAACCCGACCGGGACGATCGCGAGGTCACCTGCCCCGTTCCGGCGCGCCAGGCCGGCGACGGTTCGAAAGCCGCCCGCGAACGGCAAGAACCCTTCGGCGTCGCGCGCTCGCGGCGTCGCGGCGGAGACCGTTGGATCGACGAGCGGATAGCCTTCCGGGAAGACGAGCACGACCCGTCCCGCGCTCAGCAACGCGGCAGCGTCGCGCAGCCCGCTCCGCAGATAGCGCGCCGCCTCGCCGGCGGCGTATCCGCCGCGCGTACCGGCGGTCGGCGGCCGCAGGATGACCGGGTAACCGGCCCACCCGCACAGCCGCTCCATCCAACGGCGTTGCGCGGCGCCGGCGGCCCAGTCGAGGCCGACGACGATGTGCAGCGGACGTCCGAGATGGTGGACCAGGACCGCGCCGTCGAGCAGGTGGTGGTAGTGGTGCGCCGCGAGCAGCACCGGACCGGTGCGCGGCACGTGCTCGAGCCCCTCGACCCGGACCTCGCCGGTCAGCGCGCGCAGCGACCACCACGCGATCGCGCGCGGGCCGATCATCCCGGGCGGCGGATACGCACGCATCGGGCGGCCGGGATCAGCGCGAGCGCGATCGCGAGGAGCGCCGTCGGCCACATCCCGGCCCACAGGCCGAGCACCATCGACCACATGACGTTACACGCGTAGACGACGAACGGCAGCGTCACCGGCGCCGGCGGCGGCTCGCGCTCGTTCCACAGCGCTCGTCCGACCGCGATGAAGAGGAGACCGGTGCCGAACCAGCCGGCGAGATTGCGCAGCGGCATCCCGAAATACGGACCGCTCTCGTGCCAGATCCAGAAGTGGATGTACTGCATCTGCGGCGCCGCCATCGACGGATCGAGCACGAGATCCCACGCGGTGAGCAGCCACGCGCCGAGCAGGATCGAGGTGAGCAGCCTACGCTTGCGCCGCGCGCGCTGCGCAGCGAACGCGTCCGCGAGGACGAACGATGCGAAGCCCATGTAAAACCACGACAACGGCACGGCGGCCGGAACGCGCCCCAGCAGCTTCCAACCGAGGAAGCTCGTGTACTCGTAACCGCCGAACGGCCAACCCGTCTTGGTGCCGGTCAGCTCGGCTGCGGCCGAGATCACGGTGGCCGCGACGAAGAAGAGCAGCGTGCGCCGCGCGCCGAGCGCGGAGAACCCGTACGCGAGCATCGCGATCGCACCGAGCAGCATCGCCGCTCCGCCGGTCTTGTCGATCGCGAACGCGAAGAACGCCGCGGCGCCCGGCCGTCCGGACCACAACTCCGGATGCGGGATCGCGACGAGGATTCCGAACAAGCCGAGCAGGAGCGCCAGCGCGTGCAGCGCTGCGAACGTCCACGCGACCCGCATCATGCGGCGTTCTCGCTGGCGAGGACGCGGCCGCGCCAGACGTGCGTGCGGCGTAGCGCGCTGC
>CALEOJ010000192.1 GCA_937910425.1 uncultured candidate division WPS-2 bacterium | reverse complement strand
AGCTCGCCGTCGCGGCCGAGCACCGCCTCGTCCAGCTCGAAGCGCGCCGGATGGGCCCGCGCGCCGTAGAACTCCTCGACGACCGTCAGGTCGTCTTCCCGCAGAGGGCGCGTTGAGCCAGCGCCGACGGCGAAATCGAGCATCGAGTCGGCCACGTAGATGGCATAGCCGCCGGCGACCGGGATCGCCCCGTCGCCGGCCGTTCCGGCGTCGACGTTCCGGTTGCGCAGGTAGGCGGCCCAGAGCGCGGCCTCGACGCGATCGGGAATCATCGTTGACTCCGTGCGGCAGCGCGTGATATAAGGTGCTTTGGCTCCAATGACCGCAGGTCGACCACCGGGTCGATAATGTTCGTTCAACCGAACGCACGCCTGCCGAGGACGCGCCCTTCGCCCTTCGACAAGCTCAGGATGACACCGAGTCCGCTCGGGATGACGTCACAGCCTGGTTTCGCGAGATCGATCCGTGCGCCTCGCCCCCGTCGGCGGAGGCGTTTTTGTTTCCCTCTCGGAGCACACGATGCCGACCGCGAAAAAAGAAGCGACGATCGAAGCACTCCGCAAGAAGATCGCGAGCGCGAAGAACCTGTTCTTCACGAACTACCAAGGTCTGACCGTCGGACAGATCACGAAGCTCCGCAACGAGCTTCGCAAGGACGGCAGCACCTACGGCGTGGTGAAGAACACCCTCTTCAAGCGTGCGGCGAGCGACGAGCTCGCGGCCGGGCTCGACGATATTCTCGCGGGTCCGACGGGCGTCGTCTTCGCCGGTGCAGACCCCGTCGCACCGGCCAAGGCCATCAAGACGTTTTCGGACCAGACCAAACCGGTCGGCGTCAAAGCCGCCTACATCGACGGCAAGTTCGTCGACGCGGCGCAGGTCCAGGCGCTCGCCGCCCTTCCTCCCAAATCGGAGCTGCTCGCGCGCCTCGTCGGCACGCTCAGCTCGCCGCTCGTCGGTCTCGTTCGAGTCCTCAGCGGCAACCAGAGCGGCCTCGTCCGCGTCCTCAATGCGATCCGCGAGCAGAAGAGCGCGGATCAGCCCGCTGCGTAACCAGGAGCACATTTCGTCATGGCACTCGCCGAACTCATCGATCAGATCGACAAACTCACCGTCCTCGAGCTCGCGGATCTCGTCCATCAGCTCGAAGACAAGTACGGCGTGAGCGCTGCCGCGCCGGTCGCTGCCGCCGCGCCCGCCGCCACCGCCGCCGCGCCGCCCGAAGCGAAGACCGAATTCGACGTCATCCTCGAAGAGGCGGGCCCGGAGAAGATCAAGGTCATCAAGGCCGTCCGCGAAGTCACCTCGCTCGGGCTCACCGAAGCGAAGGCGTTCGTCGAGAGCGCGCCCAAGCCGGTCAAGGAAGGCATCCCCAAAGACGAGGCCGACGCGATCGCCAAGAAGCTGTCGGAAGCCGGCGCGAAAGTCACCGTCAAGTAAAGCCTGCTCGTCCGCCGATGAAGAAGCCCGCGTCGTATGGCGCGGGCTTCTTTTCTAGCGGCGCAGTCCGCGGTCAGCGAGCGCGCGCGATCGATATGATGCGGATCGGCGGCGTGAGCGATTCGCCGCGTGCGTCCGCACTGTGGATTTTGTCGACGACGTCCATGCCGCGGATCACTTTGCCGAATGCGGCGTAGCCCGGGCCGGTCGGTCCGCCGGCGTCGAGGAACCGGTCGTCGCCGATGTCGATGAAGAACTCGGTCGTCGCCGAGTTCGGGTCGGCGGTGCGCGCCATCGCGATGATGCCGTCGGTGTTGTGCAGTCCGGTCTTGTTCGTCGGCTCGAGCTGGATCGGCGCGATCATCGGGTTCGCCGTCTGCGGGTTCAGGCCGCCTTGAATCACCTCGATCTTCGACTGCGGCTCGGTGGCACGTCGCACGGTGCGGTAGAACGTTGCGCCGTCGTAGGCGTGCGTGTCGACGTAGTGGAGGAAGTTCTTCACCGTGAGCGGTGCGTGCGCAGCGTCGAGCCGCACGACGATCGTGCCCACCGAGGTCTTGATCGCGACGTCGACCGGCAACGCGGCCGACGCGAAGGCGGTCGACGCGACGAGCGCGGTCGTCATCGAGAAGATCATCGCATAGCGTCTCACAACGGGCCACCATTCGCGAACGATATCCGAAACGGCCTCCAGCCGCCGGGCGGATCCCATTCGCCTTGGCCGTCGATGCTCCATGTCGCCGGCAGCGCTTTGGTGATTTCGAACCGCCATTCCGCCACGCGTTGAGCTACCAGATCTGGCAGCGGTCCTTGCGAACCATCGCGTCGGTCGCGGCGCATGCGAACGCCGTCTGGAATTCGGGCATGTTCGAGAGCGTGCCGACGATCCGCAGGCGATCGTTCGGATGCGGATCGAGGACGGCCAGCCGGCGCGTATACTCCTCGGTTTGCATCGAGCGCCACACCTGCGCGTAGGCGAGGAAGAAGCGTTGTTCGGGCGTGTAGCCGCCGAGTTTCTCGTGCGCCTTGTACTGGGGCGTTCGCTGGAAGGCCTTGAACGCGATCGTCGTCCCGCCGAGGTCGGCGATCGCTTCGCCCTGCACCAGCTTGCCGTTCATGTGCACGCCGGGCAGCGACTCGAGACCGTTGTACTCATCGACGATGCACTGCGCGCGCTTCTCGAAGGCGGCCGTGTCCTGCGGCGTCCACCAATCCTGCAGGTTGCCCTTCTCGTCGAACTGCCGGCCCTGGTCGTCGAACCCGTGCGTCATCTCGTGGCCGATCACCGCGCCGACCGCGCCGTAGTTCACCGCGTCGTCCGCCGTCGCGTTGAAGAAGGGCGGCTGGAGGATCCCGGCGGGGAACACGATCTCGTTGTTGGTGGGATTGTAGTACGCGTTGACCGTCGGCGGGGTCATCCCCCACAGCGTTCGATCGGTCGGCTTTCCGATGCGCGCGACGTCACGCGCGTGGTTCCAAGCGCGCACGTTCTGTACCAGCGATCCGTACGGCGCGCCGTCGCCGATCGTCAGGCTGGAGTAGTCGACCCAGGTGTCGGGATAGCCGATCTTCTTGGTGAAGGCGGAGAGCTTCTGCGCCGCGCGCTGCTTTGTCTGCGGTCCCATCCAGGCCAATCCGGCGATGTCGTCGTGCAGCACGGATTGAAGGTTGTCGACGAGCTCTTTGGCGCGCTCCTTCGCGGCGGGTGGGAAGTTTTGGGCGACGTACGCCTTGCCGAGCGGGGTGCGCAGCGAGTAGTCGGCGGCGGAGCTGCAGCGCTGCCAGCGCGGGAGCTGCTCCTTCACGCCGTACAGCACGCCGCTGCGGAAGTTGAAGCTGGCGTCGGCGAACCGCTTCGGCAGGGCGTTCGCGTACGAGTCGACGACGTGGAAACGGAGGTAGGTCTTCCAGGCCGGCAGCGGCGTCGCCGCGAGCGCCGCATCGTAGGCGGTGACGAACGCCGGAATGCTGATGTCGATCGAGTCGAACGTGGGCGCACCGAACTGCGCGAAGAAGGCGCTCCAGGGGATGTGCGAGCCGATCGCCGGCAGCTTCGCGACGTCGGTGGGGTGATACGTCGCGTTGGGATCGCGCAGCTCGACCCGGGTCGGCATCGCCTTGGCGAGGGTCGTCTCGAGCACGAGGATCGCGTCGGCTTCCTTGGCCGCGGTCGACGGATCGTCGCCGAGGTTCACGAGCTGCGTTGCGACGTAGTCGTGGTAGGCGGTGCGAAGCTTCACGCTGCGCTCGTCGTCCTTCAGATAATAGTCGCGGTCCGGCAGACCGAGCCCGCCCAGCCCGATCGTGGCGATCGTGCGCGAGGAGTCCTTGGTATCCGGTTCGGAGCCGAAGTCGAGGCCGTCGTTGACCCCGACCGTCTGCAGCTTCGCGATCTCGGTCGCCAGCGAAGGGACGTCGGAGACGCCGCCGGCCGCGCGCAGCAGCGGATCGACGGGTGCGGTCCCGGCCTGCTCGATCGCGGCCTCGTCCATGCACGCGCGGTAGAACGAACCGAGCTTCTGCGTGTCGCTCCCGGTCGGGGCGTTGGTCGTTTTGGCCGCGTCCTCGAGGATCGCGTGCAGCGCTTCACGATTGTGCTGGGCAAGTTCGTCGAAGCTGCCCCAACTCGGATGGCCTGCCGGGATCGCCGTCTGCTAGATCGGAAGAGCACACGTCTGAACTCCAGTCACGCCA
>CALEOJ010000191.1 GCA_937910425.1 uncultured candidate division WPS-2 bacterium | reverse complement strand
GCTGGCCGCCGCCGGCGCCTCCGCGATCCCGCGCCGGGTGACGGACGCGCCCTCGCAAGCGGTGACGATCGACCCGCCGGACCTGCGAGTGCTGCCGGTCCTCACCACCTGGCCGCTCGACGGCGGGCCGTTCATCACGTTGCCGCTGGTCTTCACGTGCGATCCCCAGACGCGCCGCCCGAACGTGGGGATGTACCGCATCCAGATCTACGACGAGCGCACCGCCGGGATGCACTGGCAGCGCCACAAGCAAGGGCGCGCGCACGCGGACAAATGGGGCCGGCGCATCCCGGTCGCCGTCGCGGTCGGCGGCGACCCCGCGCTGACGTACGCCGCGACCGCACCGCTCCCGCCGATCGTCGACGAACTCGCCTTCGCGGGCTTCCTGCGCGGTGCGCCGGTGCGGACGGTCAAGGCCAAGACGGTCGACCTCGACGTGCCGGCCGATGCCGACTTCGTGATCGAGGGCTGGGTCGACAACGACGATCTGCGCGTCGAGGGACCGTTCGGCGACCACACGGGCGTCTATTCCGCCGCCGATCTGTACCCGACGCTGCACGTCAGCGCGATCACGCATCGCCGCGACGCGATCTGGGGCGCGACCGTCGTCGGGAAGCCGCCGATGGAAGACGCGTGGCTCGGCAAAGCTACCGAACGCATCTTCTTGCCGCTGCTTCAAAGCGTCGTCCCCGAGATCGTCGACTACAATCTCCCGGTGGAAGGCGGATTTCACAACCTCGCGATCGTCGCGGTCAAGAAATCGTATCCGGGCCAGGCGAAAAAAGTCATGAACGCGCTGTGGGGCCTGGGACACATGATGATGCTCACGCGTTGTATCCTCGTGGTCGACCACGACATCGACGTTCACGACGTGCGCGGCGTCGTGTGGTACGCGCTGAACAACATCGATCCGTCACGCGACCTGGTGATCATGCCGGGGCCGGTCGACGATCTCGACCACTCCGGATCCTACGAGCTCGCGCTGGGCCACAAGCTCGGCATCGACGCCACCCGCAAGGGCGCGGACGAGGGCTACCGCCGCGACTGGCCGCCCGAGATCCGGATGGATGCGGCGACGCGCGAGCGCGTCACGGCCCGATGGGCCGAGTTCGGTCTCGGCGACCTCGCCAAGGCCGGCGTCGCCGACGAGTGGTCGGGCCAAGGCCCGGCGCGGCTTGCGCGCCTGCTCGCCTCGGCCTCGGCCTCCCCCGACGACGTCGCACCGCGCTCGGAGCGGGTGAAGTGAATTGTCTTTACGTCGGCCCGCATTGAGGGTAGCTGGACAATAGTATTGTCCTTATACTATGTTTCAGCTGAAGCAAAGACAATAAATGCCGAACGTTTCTCTGGAGCAACGGCTCCGCCAATTTGACCTCGAGATGAGCGATCTCCGCGATCGGCTCGGTGGTTTGCCGCGCGCCGAAGCGGCGCGCGATATCTGGCACGCGATCTGGCTCCAAGAGGCCCACCACTCGACGGCACTCGAGGGGAATACCCTCATCCTGCGCCAGGTCGAAGCGCTGCTCGCGCAGGGCCGCGCAATCGGCGATAAGGAACTGCGAGAGTACCTCGAGGTGCAGGGCTACGCCAAGGCGTCGCAATGGGTGTACGAGCGCGCAATCGACGTGCGCGAAGACGCGACCAAGCTCGTCACGACAACCGAACTTCGTCACGTCCACACACTGACGGTCGCTGATGAATGGCTCGTTACCGAGAAACGAGCTAGGCCCGGAGCGTGGCGTGAAGTTGAAGTCGCGCGCTTCTCAAGCGGGATGCAACCGTCAGCCAGTTTTGCTGTCCCCGCGGAGATCGCAGCTCTTGTCGACGACATCAGCGGCGGGCCGCCGGCCAATTCCCATCCTCTCGTCTGGATCGCGGAACAGCACGCGCGCTTCGAGCGAATCCATCCGTTCGAAGACGGAAACGGTCGAGTCGGAAGGCTGTTGACGAATCTGCTCCTTGTCCGCCTAGGCTATCCTCCGGTCATCATCCTGAAAGGCGACCGCACGCGCTATCTGCGAGCGCTGGCCAATGCAGACGAGGGCAACGCGCGCTCTCTAGCAGAGCTGTTTGCGAGAGCCGCGAAGGCAAACCTCGATCGGTTCATCTATCCATCGATCGCTGGACCGGCAAAGCTTGTACCCATCACCTCTCTGACGACGACGGGAAGACCCTTGACGGCCCTTCGAGCTGCCGCAACGCGCGGCAAACTACAGCACCGCGTTCAGCATGGTGTCCTCTACAGTTTGCGCAATTGGGTTGACGACTACTACAGCAAGAAAGACCCACGCGGAAGAAAGCCGGCAGGCGCGTGAACCCCGTCTTCTTGAGCCTGGCGAACGGCCTCAAACTCTTTCTGCGCGACATACGGGTCGAGCACACGCTCTTCGCGCTGCCGTTCGCGTACGTCGGCGCGGTGATGGCGGCGCGCGGTGTCCCTTCGTGGTGGCAGCTGCTGTGGATCACGCTCGCGGTGGTGGGCGCGCGCACCGCTGCGATGGCGGCGAACCGGTACTTCGACAAAGAGATCGACGCGGCGAACCCGCGCACCGCGAAACGTGCGGTCGCCAGCGGAAAGCTGCCGCCGTCGGTCATGCTGTGGGCGATCGCGGCCGGGTTGGCCGTCCTGGTGCTCAGCGCCGCGATGCTGAACCCGCTGTGCGTGAAGCTGCTCCCGCTCGCCGCAATCGGCGCGGTCGGGTATCCGCTCTGCAAGCGCTTCACCTGGACGGTGCACTTCGTCCTCGGCGCCGTCGACGCGTGCGCGCCGCTCGGCGCGTACGTCGCGGTCGCCGGGACGATCACGCCGGCGGCGCTGCTGCTCTTCCTCGCGGTCACCGTCTGGGTCGCCGGCTTCGACATCCTGTACGCGCTGATGGACGTGCGCTTCGACGTCGCGAACGGCGTGCGCTCGGTTCCGCAGGCGTTCGGCGAGCGCAGCGCGCGCGTCTGGCCGATCGTGCTGCATGTCGTGATGACGCTCGCGCTGCTCGGTGCGGGGATCCTCGCGCACGCCGGCTGGCTGTACTACGCCGGCGTCGCGCTGGCGGTCGCCGTCACGGTCTACGAAGAACGGCTGATCGCGCTCGCCAAGGATGTCTTCGTTCTCAACGATCGCGTCTTGTTGACCAACATGGCGTTCTCGGTCGGCTTCCTCGGAACCACGCTCGCGTCGTACGTCGCGCGATGATCCGCACGGAGTTCCTCACCGCGTTCGGAGCCGCCGGCGCCGCTCAGGTCGCGCAGATCTCGCCGTACACCCCGACGCTGCGCTTCGCGGTCGTGTGTCCGACGAGTGGTCCCGACGCGCGGATCGGGCGGCAGCTGATCGACGGCGTGCGCGCGGCGGCCGACGAGCTGAACCGCGAGCGCACGTCGCTCGAGCGCGTGCTGATCTTCGACGCCTACGACGATCACAACACGCCCGCCGACGCGACGGTCCAAGCCAGTTTCGCGACCGGGAGCGCCGACACGCTGGTGGTGATCGGCCATCTCAGCGCCGGCGCGACGCTCGTCACCGAGCCGTCGTACGCGAACGCGCAGGTCCCGCTGATCGTGCCGACCGTCACCGACGACCGGATTACCGCGCGCGGGTACCGCAACGTGTTCCGCCTCCCGACCAAAGATTCGGACGAAGGCAGCTTGATCGCAGCCTACGTCATCTCGACCGGTTCGAAGGCGCCGCACCTCGCGCTGCAGGACGGCGACTACGGGGCCGACGTCGCCGGCGGCTTCGTGCGCCGGGCCGGCGCGCTGCACGTCGAAGCGAGCGCGACGCAGTTCTCGGTCGACAAGCCGGACTTCGCGAAAGCCGCCGACGCGGTGCTCTCGCATACGCCCGATTGCGTCGTGCTGGCCGGCAACGTCGCCGACATGGGGCCGCTCCTGCGCGCGCTGCGCACGAAGGGCTTCAGCGGACGGTTCGTCGCCTCGCAGGGGTTCTTCGACGCGCAAACCGTCAAGGAGTTCGCGAAGGACGCCGAAGGACTCGTCGTCTCCACGAGCGTTCCGTACTATCCGCTCGCACCGACGGCGCTGCGCGACGTGCAGTTCTACGAAGCCCAGTACGGCCCGCTCACGCCGGTCGCGGCCTACGGGTACGCGGCGGTCCAGCTGATCCGCAATGCCGCACGCCGGACCGGCGCCGCGAACCGGCTCGCGATGATCCGGGCGCTCGCGAGCGGCGGCGTCTACGACACGGTGACCGGCTCGTACACGTTCGGCCCGAGCGGCGACGTCCTCGACCCGAACTGTTACTTCTACCGCGTCAAGGACGGGAAGTTCACGTACGAGCGCCAAGGCCATCCCAGCGGGTTCATGCTGAAGTAGCCACTGCAGGCGGCAGGGAGGATACGTGGCGGCGCTCTTCTCGGGGACGGAGTCGCTCCGCGTTCGAGGCGAGCGCGCGGCGTTCGTGCTGACGCTCTGCTCGCTGCCGCTCACGGTCGTCGTGCTGGGCCTGGTGTTCCAGCACCAGATCACCTGGCAGGAGATCGCGCTCCTGGTCGTCGTCGCGATGGTCTACGTCGCCTTCGCCCGCGGTCGGCTGCTCGGCGGCGGGCTACGCGTTCATGCCGGCCAGTTCGCGCAGATATACACGGTGGTCGACCAGTGCGCGCGGATGCTGCGCATGCCGACGCCGCACGTCTTCATCCGCGACGACCCCTTCGTGCCGGTCGTTGCGATCGGGATCGGAGATCCCTACGCGATCGTCATCTCGGCGCAGTACGTCGAGCACTTCCGCGACGACGAGCTGCGCTTCCTGATCGGCCGGGAGCTCGGGCACATCGCGTCGGGACACACGCGCTACACCTCGCTGATGAGCTCGAACGGGCGCGAGAACGGCGTGCTGTCGATCGCGCTCGGCGTGTGGCTGCGCAAGATCGACTATACCGCGGACCGCATCGGCTTGCTGTGCTGCGGTTCGCTGGACGCCGCGATGCGAGCGATCGCGGTCTCCACGTTCCAGTCACTCGGGCGCAAGGTCGACCTGCACGCACCGCTTCGCGCGCGATCCGCTCTACACGCTCTGGGCGGCGCGCTTCACAGCGAACGCAAACGCGCCCGAAGTGTCCGGCGCCGCGGAGACGGGATACGCAGGCTTCTGGCGGCGCGCATGGGCGTACGCGATCGATTTGCTGGTCGTGCAGACGCTCGCGCCCGCGGCGGGCTCCTTCGTCAAGGCGCAGGTTGCGCCGGGCGGCCTCGTGCTGTTCTCAAACGCGCACACGAAGATCACGGTCGGGAACGACAACATGCTGCTCTTCTTCGCATTCGCCGCGTACGCGATCGTGCTGGTCGCTCTCACCGGCCAGACGCTCGGGATGATGGTCTCCGACCTGCGCGTCGTCGCCGCGAACCGCGACGCCCGCGTCGGTTTCGGCCGCGCGATCGCGCGCTACGCCGCGTTCGTCGCGAGCCTGGTCGTGCTGGTCGGATGGTTCTCACTGTTCAGGCGCGTGCAGCCGTACGAGAAATGGTCGCGCACGCGGCTCGTCAGCGGGAGCGCGCCGGTTCGCTCGTAGCCTTCGAACCGCGCCGCTCGGCGTAGACGCGCGTGAACTCGGCGCCGAACAGCAGAATCATCGACGAATAGTACACCCACAGCAGGATCGCCAGCAGCGAGCCCGCCGCGCCGTACGCGGAGGCCACGCCGGCCCAGCCGAGATAGAACGCGATCAGCACCTGCCCGATCACGAAAGCGACCGCCGTGACGAGCGCCCCCGTCCACACGTCGCGCCACTCGATCTCGACGTCCGGCAAATACTTGAACATCATCGCGAACAGGAGCGTGATGAGCGCGACCGAGAGGATCCAATTCACGACGGCAAAGACGAACCCCGCGCCGGGAAACGGCAGCGCCTGGACGACATAGGCGGAGACGTACGCGATCGCAGCGTTGATCGCGGTCGTCACCAGCAGCAGAAAGCCGATCGCGAGCAGCATGCCGATCGACGCGACGCGGTCGCGGATCGCACGCCAGAGCCCCTTCTTCGGCGGGTCGGCGTGCCAGATCGTGTTGAGCGCGTCTTGCAGCGCGGCGAAGAGCCCGGCCGCTCCCAGAACGAGGGCGATCCAGCCGGCGACCTGCGCGACGACCGACTGCGCCGGCTTGTCGAGGCTCGCCGCGACCATCTGGCGCACGACGGCAGCGGCCTGGGGTCCGGCCGACGCCTGGATCGTCAGGAGCAGCTTGTCCTCGATTGCGGCGTGTCCGGTGCCGTTCGCGACGCCGATCGCATAACCGGCGATCGCGATGACGATGACGAGCACCGGCGCGAGCGCGAAGATCGTGGTGAACGCGAGGGCGGCGGCGAGGCGCGGGGCTTTGTCCGCGTTCCACCGCGCGAAGGTTTCTTTGATCATCCGCCGGGGACGCGTGCCCGGCTAGTCCTCGTCGTCCTCGTCGTCCTCGTCCTCGTCGTCGTCATCGGTCTCGGGGTCGCCGAGGGCGGCGGGAGGGGACGACACGTCCCCGTCGTTCGGCAGCGTGTCCGGATCGAGGACTTCGGTCGCCGCCACGTCGTCGCGCTGAGCGGGCGACGGATCGCGCTCTTCGGTGAGGTCGTCCTGGTACAGGTCGCGGCGTTCCATGGGCTCAGCGTACCATCGCCGGCGCGAAGGGAAACCGGCAGCTCGCTTTCGCGGTCGGGACCAGCATGAAAGCGATCCGCGTCGGCCGCACCGGCGGCCCTGAAGTCCTGGAGTTCGTCGACGTCCCGGACCCCGTCCCCGGCCCGGGAGAAGCGCTCGTGCGCCAGACCGCGATCGGGATCAACTACATTGACGTGTACGTGCGCACGGGCCTCTACAAGCGACCGCTGCCGTTCATCGACGGGCGCGAAGGAGCGGGGGTCGTCGAAGCGGTCGGCGAGGGCGTCACCGACGTCAAGCCGGGCGACCGCGTCGCCTACGCCGCGACGCCGAACCTCGGCGGCTACGCGGAGAAGAACGCCGTTCCCGCGCGCGAGTTGGTGCTGGTCCCCGACGGCGTCGACGACCGCGTCGCGTGCGCGCTGATGCTGCAGGGGATGACCGCGCATTACCTCGCCTACGATACCTTCCCGCTGCACGCCGGGCACGTGGCGCTCGTGCACGCGGCCGCCGGCGGCGTCGGTTCGCTGCTGGTGCAGCTCGCGAAGGCGCGCGGGGCGACCGTCGTCGCGACGGTCGGCACCGAGGACAAGGCAGCGCTGGCGCGTGGGTACGGCGCCGACCACGTGATCGTCTACGCCGAGCAAGACTTCGCCGAGGCGACGCGCGCGCTGCTCGGCGACCATGCCGTCGACGTCGCATACGACTCGGTCGGCAAGGACACGTGGGAACGCAGCCTCTCGCTGCTGCGCTCGCGCGGCATGCTGGTCGTGTACGGAAACGCGAGCGGGCCGGTGCCGCCGGTCGAGCCGCAAAAGCTCGCCGCCGGAGGCTCGCTGTTCTTCACGCGGCCGACGATCGTCGACTACATCAAGACCCGCGAGGACCTGCTGCGCCGCGCGAGCGATCTGTTCGCCGCCGTTCGCGAGGGCAAGCTGCACGCGCGCATCGGGGCGACGTACCCGCTCGCCGACGCCGCGCAGGCGCACCGCGACCTGGAAGCCCGCAAGACGACCGGCAAGCTGATCCTGGTCCCGTAGAAGTCAACCACAGAACTTTTCGTCCTGTCGTCAAACCAGTTCAGCGTTCTAGGCGAATACCGGCTCTTTGCGGCGCATGAATTCATCAAAAAGCGGAACGGTGAAGGCGATCAATCCGTGCTCGGGACTCCAGATCATCCCCTTCCACATTCTATCTATTTCTAGCAATACTCGCTAGATATGATTAGAAACAGCTAGGAACACGTCGCCTAGGTCGCACGCGCTCCCATTGGCTAGTAGAGCAGGTATTGGCTCATTGGGTCAACCCAAATCGGCCGCAGGGGTGAGCGAGGGTGAGCCGAGGTCGAGCCGCTCAAACGGAATGACGCGCACGTCCTCGTGCGTTCGGGCGATCTCGCTCGCGAACTTGGACGCGTCGCCGACCAGCACGATGAACGCGTCCGGGATCAGTCCGCGCGCCGCGAACGCGCGCACCGACTCCGCGTCGACCGCCTGGATGCGATGCGCGTAGTCTTGCATCTCGTCGATCGGCACGTCGTAGAGCACGTGCTCGCCGACCGCGCCGGTGATGCCGTCGACTGTTTCGATCGCGCGGTGGAAACCGCCGGTGACGGTCGCCTTTCGCGTCACCAGGTCGTCGTCGGTCGCGGGAGCGTCGGCGAGCGAACGAATCGTCGCGAGCACCACGCCGATCGCATCGGCGGCACGCGCGTGATCGACCAGCGTGGTCGCGAAGAACGTTCCGCGCTGCCGCCGCGCCGTCAGCGACGCGCCCGCACCGTACGAGAGCCCGCGCTTGACGCGGATCTCCTGGTTGAGGCGGCCGCTGTATCCCGAGAGCACCGCCGTCGCGACCGTCGCGGCGTAGTAGTCCGGCGAGCGCCGCTCGATCGCCAGCCGCCCGGCCACCAGCGCAGTGCGCCCCGCGTCCGGCTTGTCGACGATGACGGCTTGCGTGCGCGGCGGCGGGACCGCGCCGTGCGGACGGTCACCGATCGGCATCGCCGGCGCACGCCACGAACCCAGCACGCGGTCCGTCAGCGCGAACGCTTCGTCGACGCTGAGGTCGCCGCCGATCACGAGCACCGCGTCGTCCGGGCGATAGAATCGCTCGTGGAACCATGCCACGCGCTCGCGCGTGAGCGTCTCCAGCGTCGCGGCCGTACCCGAGAGCGGATGACCGTAGGGCGCACCGGCGTACGCGACGCGATGCGCGACCGCGCGCGCGACGGCGCTCGGGTTGGCGTAGGTGAGCGCGAGGTCGGAGATCGACTTCGTGCGCACGCGATCGACCTCGTGCGGCGCGAACGCCGGCCGGCGCACGACCTCGTCGAGCAGTGCGAAGGCGTGCGGAAAGGCGGGCGTCGTCGCGCTGACGCTGACGATCGAGGCATCGTAGCCGGACGCGGCGAGCAGGCGCGCCCCGAGCGCGTCGCTCGCGGCGGCAAGCTCGGTCGCGCTGCGCTGCGCCGTTCCTTGAGTGAGGAGCGCCGCGACCAGCCCGGACAGCCCGGCCTCGTCTTCGTGTTCGGCGGCGCCGCCGCAGCCGACGATCAGCTGCGCCGCGATCAGCGGGAGGTTGCGCTGCGAGAAGGCGATGACGCGCAGCCCGTTGTCGAGCACGCGCTCGACCGGCGCGGGCAAGATCGCGTCGCGCGGCGGGCCCGCGGCCGGGATCGCCGACATCTCGTTCATTGCGCCTGTCCTGCGCTCGTCGAAGCGGGGAGGTACTCGATGCTGGTGCGGTTCTCCGAGCGCAGGTAGGTGCGCGCGACGCGCAGCACGTCGTCGCCGGTCACGGCGAGATACCGTGCCAGATCGCCGTTCGCGACCTCGGGATCGCCGCGCTCGGTCGTCGCGCGGACGAGCTCCAGCGCGACGCCGGTGTTCGTCTGGCGCGAGCGTACGAGGCTGCTCGCGATCTGCGTGCGCACGCGCGCCAGCTCGTTTTCGCCGGGCGGGTCGCTGCAGACGCGCTCGAGCTCCTCGGTGAGCGCGGCCCGCGCCGTCGCGAGCTCGACGCCGCGCGCGCACGTCACGCGCGCGCCGAAGAGTCCCGGCTGCTCGCGCAGATCGGCGGCCGCGTACGCGCTCGTCGCGACTTGCTTCTGATAGACCAGCGCGGTGTAGAGCCGCGAGCTGCGTCCCGCACCGAGCACCGACTCCAGGACGTCGAGCGCCGCCGCATCCGGATGCGAGGCCGCCGGAATATGATACGCCTCTTCCGCCGCCGGCAGCGGGACGTTCGCGGCGCGGTACTCGTACGTGCGCTCGAGCGTCTGCGCCGGTTCGACGACGCGCACGCGGGGGATCGGCGCGGACGGCGTCGGGATCGGCCCGAACCAGCACTCGATCCAGCGCAGCGTCTGGTCGACGTCGAGATCGCCGGCGACGATGAGCAGTGCGTTGTCGGGCCGGTAGTACGTGGCATGGAACGCGACCACGTCGTCGAGCGAGGCGGCGTTCAGCTCGGCGGGACTGCCGATCACGCCGCGGCGATACGGGTGAACCGCGTACGCCTCGCGGTTGACGAGCTCGTCCAGCATTCCGTACGGCTCGGCCAGAATACGCTGGTCATACTCGCCGATCACGACGTCGCGTTCGGTCGCGAAGTTTGCCTCGTTGACCGTCAGCGAGGCGAGCCGGTCGGCTTCGGCCCACAGCAGCCGCTCGAGGTGGTTCGACGGGACGACCTCGTAGTAGTTGGTGATGTCTTCCGAGGTGAAGGCGTTGTTGTAGCCGCCGACGTCTTCGGTGAGCCGGTCCATCGTCTCGGCGACGGTCCGCGAGGTCCCCTTGAACATCAGGTGCTCGAACAGGTGCGCGAAACCGGAGCGGCCGAGCGGATCGTCCTTTCCGCCGACGCGATACGCGACGTTGATCGCAACCGACGGAACGCGCGGGTCGGGGACGAGGATGGCGCGCAGGCCGTTGTCGAGGGTCCGGTCGACGTAGCGGATCGGCGCCACGCCGATTGCCGAGGCGGAGATCGTCGGTAATGCGGTCACGGGCTCTGCCCTTCATCCCCACACCGGCCCTCCGTCCCTTCCTGGGAGCGTGTCATCCCGGCCCCTTCGACAAGCTCAGGGCGGCGGTGCCGAAGGGCGTTGACAATCGAACATATGTTCGATTAGGATAGGTCTCCCATGAGCGTCGACCCGGCCCCTTCGAGAGCCTCAGGGCAGGCTTTCGCGGCCCTGCGGGAGCGTCTCGACCGCCGTCACCGGGAGACGACGGCCGCCGCGTTCGCACTCGGCGACGAGGCGCTGGTTCGGACCGGGATCGAGGCGCTGGACGCCGCACTGGGGGGCGGCTTCCCGCGCGGGACGATCGCAACGCTCGAGGGTCCGCCGAGCTCCGGGCGGAGCGCGCTCGCAGCGCGGCTCCTCGCGGCGGCGACGCGGCGTGGGCTGGGG